>JAEXXY010000052.1 GCA_023451855.1 Actinomycetes bacterium | reverse complement strand
CTGCTGACCCGCACCGCCACCGAGCTCGACGCCGTCGGCGGGCTGTTGCAGGCCCTCACCACCACGACGGCCGAGAGCGCCGCCCGTCTGCGTGCCCTCGAGCCCGACCTGCGCCGCGCCGGGCTCGTGCTCGACGGTCCGCTCGTCGTGGAGGCGCCCGGCCCCAGCCGCGTCGATCCCGACACACGGCTGCGCGAACGAGCGCGCCTGCAGGAGCTGCTCAACCGCATCACCTCGAGCCGCGCCCGCGAGCTGGCCCGCCTGCCCCGCGAGCTCGAGCGTTCGACGACCGCCCTCGCTCGCATCTCGGACCGGTCGCGTTCCGGCAGCTGAGCGACACCCCTCGGCGCCACCTGCCGTGGCGAGCGGGCGTGCGTGGCATAGCGTTGTCGCCCATGAGGATCTCCGAGACGATCTCGTACGTCGCCGCTCCCGACGCCGTGTTCGCCATGGTCACCGACCCGCAGTTCCAGGAGCGCAAGTGCGTCGAGGCCGGCGCGCTGCGCCACGAGGCCGCCGTCACGGCCGCGGGTGAGGGCGCCCGTGTCGTCACCCGCCGTGACCTGCCCACCGACCGCTTGCCCGACTTCGCCAAGTCGGTCGTCGGCAGCACCCTGTCGATCACCGAGACCTACGAGTGGTCCGGACCCGACGGCGACGCCAGCCGCACCGGCACCCTGACCGTCGAGGTCGCCGGCGCCCCCGTCGCCATGCGCTCTGACGTGCGCCTCTTCCCGTCCGGGGGCGGTACGACGATCACCATCCAGGGCGACCTCAAGGCCTCGATCCCGCTCTTCGGCGGCAAGGTCGAGAAGGCCGCGGCGCCCGCCGTCGTCGACGCCATCCGCAGCGAGCAGAAGACCGGTCAGACCTGGCTCGCCGAGAAGGCCTGAGCCACAACGGATCCCGGACGCCCAGGAGGCCGGCCCCGACGGGGACCGGCCTCCTGACGTGTGCTCGACGCGTCAGCCGCGTCAGCCCATGTGCGGGTAGGCGTGGTTCGTCGGCGGGACGAACGTCTCCTTGATCGAGCGGACGCTGGTCCAGCGCAGCAGGTTCTGCGCGGCGCCGGCCTTGTCGTTGGTGCCCGACGCGCGGCCGCCACCGAAGGGCTGCTGGCCGACGACGGCGCCGGTGGGCTTGTCGTTGACGTAGAAGTTGCCGGCCGCGAACCGCAGGCGCTGCGTGGCGTCGGCGATGGCGCGCCGGTCCTGGGCGATGATCGAGCCGGTCAGGCCGTACGGCGCGAAGCGCTCCATCTGGTCGAGGACCGTGTCGTAGTCGGCGTCCTCGAAGACGTGGACCGACAGGATCGGGCCGAAGTACTCGGTGCGGAACGACTCGTCGGCCGCGTCCTTGACCTCGAGCACCGTCGGGCGAACGAACCAGCCGACCGAGTCGTCGTAGGTGCCGCCGGCGATGACGTCGATGCCGCCGGTCGCGTGGGCGCGGTCGATGGCGTCCTTGTGCTTGGCGAAGGCGCGCTCGTCGATGACGGCGCCCATGAAGTTGGACAGGTCGGTGACATCGCCCTGCGTCAACCCGTTGGTGATGTCGACGAGGTCGTCCTTGATCTGGCGCCACACCGAGGCGGGGACGTAGGCGCGGGAGGCGGCCGAGCACTTCTGGCCCTGGAACTCGAAGGCGCCGCGGATCATCGCGGTGCGCAGCACGGCCGGGTCGGCGCTCGGGTGGGCGAGGATGAAGTCCTTGCCGCCGGTCTCGCCGACGAGCCGCGGGTAGGTGCGGTAGCGGTCGAGGTTCGTGCCGACCTCGTGCCACAGGTGCTTGAAGGTCGGCGTGGAGCCGGTGAAGTGGATGCCGGCGAGGTCCTCGTCGGACAGCGCGGCCTTGCTGACGTCGATGCCGTCGCCGGTGACCATGTTGATGACGCCCGGCGGCATGCCCGCCTCCTCGAGCAGCTCCATCGTCAGCTGGGCGGCCAGCTGCTGCGTGGGGCTCGGCTTCCACACCACGGTGTTGCCCATGAGTGCCGGGGCGGTCGGCAGGTTGCCGGCGATGGCGGTGAAGTTGAAGGGGGTGATCGCGTAGACGAAGCCCTCGAGGGAGCGGTAGTCCGAGCGGTTCCAGATGCCCTTGGCGTTGAGCGGCGGCTGCTGCTCGAGGATCTGGCGAGCGAAGTGGACGTTGATGCGCCAGAAGTCGATGAGCTCGCAGGCGGCGTCGATCTCGGCCTGGTAGGCCGTCTTGCTCTGCCCGAGCATGGTCGCCGCGTTGAGGCGGGCGCGCCACGGGCCGGAGAGCAGCTCGGCGGCCTTGAGCAGGATGGCGGCGCGGTCGTCGAAGGACAGCTCGCGCCACATCGGGGCGGCGGCCTTGGCGGCGTCGACGGCGGCCTGGCCCTCCTCGACGGTGGCGTTGCGCATCGTGCCGAGCACCTTGGCATGGGCGTGCGGCTGGCGGACCTCGATCGGAGCACCGGCTCCGGTGACCCGCTCGCCGTTGATGGTGTGCGGGAGGTCGCGCTGGGTGGAACCCAGCTCGACGAGGGCGACCTCGAGCGCGGCGCGCTCGGGCGAGCCCGGCGCGTAGTCGAGCACCGGCTCGTTGGCCGGTGCGGGCACGTGGGTCACGGCGTCCATCAAGTTCTCCTGCGGGTTGGCACGGTTCTCGCTGTCGTCGCCCGGAGCGGGCGATGGGGTGGCCGCCTCGTGGGCGAGCCACCCCATCGTTCCATGACCGCCGCAGTGGTCGGAGCGCCGTCAGTGCAGGACCGGGATGCCCCACGGGTAGCGGAACGACTCACCACGGTTCGCGGCGATCGCGGCGCGGACGTGGTACCAGATGCCCGCGGCGATGGCGACGATCCACACGATGACCGCCACGGGGATGAGGATCACCGTGAAGAACATGAGCCAGCCGACGATGATCGCGGCCCAGACGGCGAGGTTGAAGTTGAACGAGCCGGCTGCCGCCTGGCGGACGAAGGCGCTGCGGTCCTTGTAGACGGCCCAGATGAGCAGCGGGCCGACGAAGCTGAGCCAGCCGACGGAGATGACGGCGGCGACGATGGCGGCGAGGTGCCCGAGGATGGCCCACGTGCGCTCGTCGCGCGTCGGCGTCAGGGTCTGGCCGTACGGGTTGGGAATCGGCTGTGTCATGACCTCATCGTCGCTCCCCTCGAGGCCCCGCCGCTGCTGGGGACGGCCCTGATCCGACCCTGACCCGCCCCTGAGTCGCTCCCGACCCACCCCCGAGTCGCTCGCCGCACCAGCGGCCGGCGTCGCCCATCTCCCGTCGCCGCCACCGCCGCGGGCACCGACGTGTCAGGCTCCCGCGCCCACCGTGTCGTCGACGGTGAGCGAGCACACGGCGCTCGACGGGTCGGCGATGCCGAGCGTGCGCAGCAGGGTCAGGGCCATCTCGTGGTGGCCGCGCGCACCGGGGTGGAAGGAGTCGTCGAGCCAGCCCTCCGGGGCGACATCGGCCCCGGAGGCGTCGGCGGCCTCGCGCCAGGCGGCCGCGTGGTCGACGACGAGCACGCCGAGCGACTCCGCGACCTCACGGACCGCGTCGGAGTAGAGGGCGATGAGCTCGGGCGAGCGCGCCCCGTCGGCGAGGACCGGCGGCGGGGTCTGCAGCACGACCGTCGCGCCGACGTCGCGCGAGCGCTGGACGATCTGGTCGATGCGGTACCGGTAGGCGCGGATGCCGTCAGCACCGGCGACGATGTCGTTGGTGCCGAACATGACGAAGACGACGTCGGGACCGAACCGGCCTGCCCGCCAGTGGAACTCGGGCAGCAGGTCTTCTGCGGTGGAGCCGGAGACCCCGGAGTTGACCACAGCGTCGCCGAGCCGGCCGAGCTCGCCGCGCACGCGCTCGGCGAAGTGCTCGACGTAGTTGCGCCGCCCGTGGGTGTGCACGACGCCCTGGGTGATGCTGTCGCCGAGGAACACCCAGGTGACCGGCGGGCCGGCGAGGATCTCCCGGAGCCGGTCGGCGTCGCGGCGTGCGTACTCGTCAGCGGTGAAGTCCATTCGCGCAACGTAACAACCCGCACGGCCCGCGCGACTCCCCCGGCCCACTCCGTGGGACGCGCCGCCGGACGTTCAGGCGACGTCACCGGCGGCCGTCACCGACCACGTGGCGGAGTCCAGCGCCTCCGCCGCGAACGGCCACGGCCCAGGGGCGTCCGTTCCGTGCAGGCTCGCCTCGACGGGACGTCGGGCGGCGAACCGGGCCACCGCCCCCGTGACGGCGGGGTCGGTGAGGATGCGCCGGTGCCCCAGACCCACGGTGCTGAGCAGGCGGCCCCCGGGCCACGTGCGCACGAGCGCCGCCGACGCGTCGTGGGGCACCTCGCGGTCGCCGAGGTCGTGGACGAC
>JAEXXY010000039.1 GCA_023451855.1 Actinomycetes bacterium | reverse complement strand
GCCAGGAGCGTCGTGCCCCGGGCGGCGCCACCCGCGCTGCCGGCGTCGATGCCGGCGCCACCGGCCCAGGTGACCTCACCGGTCGAGGGGTCCACGGACGTCACGTCGGCGCCGGTGACGATCGTCGCGCCTGCGTCGACGGCGGCCCGGGCCAGCGCGTCGGTGAGGGCGCCCATGCCGCCCACCGGCACGTCCCAGTCGCCGGTGCCGCCGCCGATGAGGTGGTAGAGGAAGCAGACGTTCTGGCGCAGGTCCGGCCCGCGCATCGAGGCGAAGGTGCCGATGAGGGCGTCGGTGGCGATGATGCCGCGGAGGGTGTCGTCGTCGGTGACCGCCTCGACGAGCTCGCCGACCGGGCGGGTCGTCAGCGCGTCGAACAGCTCGGGGTCGCCGGAGAGGGCGCGCACGTCGTCCCGCGACCGCAACGGGTCGAGCACGGTCGGGAACACCTTTCGGGCGATCGAGGCCATCCGGCCGTAGAAGTCGGTCCAGCCGGCGTAGGCGTCCTCGCCCCCGGTCAGTGCGCGGAAGGCGGCGCGCGTCGCGTCGGCGTCGCCGTGGTCGACGAGCAGGCCGCGGTCGGGGTCCGCCGGGACCGGCGTGTACGAGGAGTACCGGCGGCGGATGAGCCGCAGGTCGAGGTCGAGGTCGGTGAGGACCTGCCGGGGCAGCAGCGACACGAGGTAGGAGTAGCGCGACAGGCGGGCGTCGACGCCGGGGAAGGCGCGGGCCGACACCGCGGCCCCGCCGACGTGCTCGCCCTTCTCCAGCACGAGGACCCGTCGGCCGGCGCGGGCGAGGTAGGCGGCGGCGGTCAGGCCGTTGTGGCCGGCCCCGATGACGATGTCGTCGTAGTGCACGCCCGCCACCCTAGTCAGCACCCTGGTCAGCACGCTGGTCAGCACCCTGTCAGCGCGGGGCGGGGTCCGAGGCCTTCCGGGCGTGCGCGGCGGCCTGGCGGGCGCTCCAGACGCGGTCGGCGGCGTCGATGCTGGCCCGGCTCGACAGGTCGACCCCTGCCCGGCGCGCGGCCGCCTTCGCCCTCGCGGTCGTCAGGTCGGGCGCGCTGAACCGCTCCGGCGTGATGGTCCGGTCGACCGACGCGTACCGCGCGGCGTCGCGGGCCAGGGCCGGACCCGACGCCTCGGCCCGGGCGAGCGCCGCCGCCGGTCCCAGGCGGACCGTCGCGCCGAAGGCCGGCTTGGTGACGACGGCGTAGCCGTCCCGGTGCCCGGCGACGTTCGGGTGGTAGCTCTCGGTGACGGGGTTGGACAGGCCGTTGAGCCACTCGGGGCTGTCGCAGACCGCGTGTCCGACGAACGTCGAGGTCGGGTTGACGAAGGTGAAGCCCTTCGATCCCGCGATCGAGGACGTCCTGCTGTTGAGCAGGTCGGCGGTGGCGTTGAGGCGGGTCTCCTCGGCGGGGCTGAACCACGTGAAGGCGTTGCAGTCCTCGCCGTTGAAGATGCGCGGGTAGCCGACGACGATGACCTTGGCGTTCGGGGCCTTCGAGCGGATCGAGGCGTAGAGCGTCGTGAGCCGCCCGGGCAGGGTGTTGTTGATGATGTTCTGCGCGCCGTCGATGGCGCCGTTGCAGTTGCTCATCCAGCCGGGCTGGGCGCACTCGGTGAGCACGTCGGCGAACCCGGCGTCGTTGCCGCCGACCGAGATCGTCACGTAGGCGGTGCTGCTCGACAGCGCCGACAGCTGGGTGCTCGTCACGTCGGCGACGGTGGCGCCCGAGCAGGCGCGGAAGGTCAGGGCGAGCCCGAGGCCCGACGCGTCGAGCGAGGGGTAGGCGTACACCGACCGCTGGCACGAGGTGCCGTCGTTGATGTACGTGCGGGTGCCGGTGCCCGAGGAGTACGAGTCGCCCAGGGCGACGTAGCTCGCTCCGGCGGCGGACGCGGGCGCGCCGAGCGCCAGGGCGGTGGCTGCTGCGGTCAGGGCGATGACTCCGGCACCGGCGAGGCGGCGACCGAGGGAAGACCTGCTACTCACGACACACTCCTTCGTGGATCGATGACTGGGCAGAGCGCGGGCGTCGACCTGGTCCTCCGGCACGTCGTGTGTGCCCCTGTGTCACACGTCCACTCCGGACGGTAGGGCCACGGGATGTGCCCCGCGAGCCGAAGTGTCGCGGGCTCGCCCGGCGCCGAGCGCCTACGCTGACGGCAGGGGTCGCTGCGCGTCCGTGACGGCGACCGTGACAGCGACTGTGACAGCGACCGTGACCACAGGAGAACCGATGGGCTTCCCCGAGAACGTCCTCGCCCGGGGCGAGCGGGTCGAGCGCGACCTGCACCCGCACTGGCTGACCGTCGTCGGCCCCACGCTCGTCGGCCTCGTCCTCGCCGCCCTGTGCGTCCTCGCCGTTGCCGCGACCCCGAACGACGGCACCGGCAACACGATCCAGTGGGTCGCGGTCGGCGTGCTCGTCCTCGTGGCGGTCGTCGCCGTCGTCGTGCCCTACCTGCGCTGGCGCACGACGCACTACGTCATCACCTCGCACCGGGTCATGGTGCGTCGCGGCATCCTGACGAAGACCGGCAAGGACATCACGCTGTCGAAGATCACCGACGTCAGCTTCGAGCAGACCCTCCTCGACCGGCTCATCCGCTCCGGCTCGCTGCACATCGAGTCCGCGGGCGACAGCCCCGACGAGAACCTCCGCTACATCCCGCGCAGCAACGAGGTGCAGCAGCTCATCAACCGCCTCATCGACGAGGACGACCTGCGCCGCCGCGCCCACGGCCGCGGTGAGGTCGAGGACGCCTACGACGCCGGGTACGACGACGCGGCCTACGAGCGCGGCGCGACCTCGGTCGATGACACGCAGGTGATCCGACAGGGCCGGCGCGACCCGCGCGACCGGCCCCCGCTCGCCGAGGAGCGGCGCCGCTCCGGCACCGTGGACGACGAGACGTACTGACGTCTCTCTCACGCGTCCGACCCCTTCTGGAGCGGGCGCGCGCGTGGCACAGTCGGTCCCATGACGAACCCGACCGACGCCTACCGCGCCTCTCGCGACCAGCTGCTCGACCTGCGGGGTGACCACGTTCGCGCCGTCGCCGAGTTCGCCTGGCCCGAGCTGGGGGAGCAGTTCAGCTGGGCCGTCGACTGGTTCGACGCCATCGCCCGCGGCAACGACAAGCCGGCGCTGACGATCGTCGAGGAGGACGAGTCGTCCGCCACGGTGAGCTTCGACGAGATGGCCAGGCGGTCGGACCGGGTCGCGGTGTGGCTCCGCTCGCTCGGTCTGGGCCGGGGTGACTCCGTCGTGCTCATGCTCGGCAACCAGGTGGAGCTGTGGGAGACGATGCTCGCCGTCATGAAGCTCGGCGCCGTCATCGTGCCGACGACCACGGCGGTCGGGCCCGGCGACCTCGCCGACCGCATCGAGCGGGTGCAGGCCCGCGCCGTCGTGACGAACGCCTCGGAGGTGCACAAGCTCGACGACCTGCCCGGCGACTACGTGCGGGTCGCCGTCGGCGCCGACCCTGCCAGCGGCGTGCTCGAGGGCTGGCACGCCTACGCCGACGCCCACGCGTCCGACGCCGGGGCGGCGCCGCACCCGGGCACCGGGCCCGAGGACCGGCTCCTGCTCTACTTCACGTCGGGCACGACGAGCCGGCCCAAGCTCGTCGAGCACACCCAGCGCTCCTACCCGGTCGGCCACCTGACGACGACGTACTGGATCGGACTGCGACCCGGCGACGTGCACCTCAACATCAGCAGCCCGGGGTGGGCCAAGCACGCGTGGTCCTCGTTCTTCGCGCCGTGGATCGCCGAGGCGACGATCTTCGTGTACAACTACGCCCGCTTCGACGCCGCCGCCCTGCTCCGCGTGCTGCGCGAGCACGAGGTCACCTCGATGTGCGCGCCGCCCACCGTGTGGCGGATGCTCATCAAGAGCGACCTGAGCGGCGGGCCCGGCGCCTTGCGGGAGGTCATCGGCGCCGGCGAGCCGCTCAACCCGGAGGTCATCGCGCAGGTCGAGAAGGCATGGGGACTGACCATCCGCGACGGCTACGGGCAGACCGAGATGACCCTCGCGGTCGGCAACACGCCGGGCTCGGTGGTCAAGCCCGGTTCGATGGGGCGACCGCTGCCCGGCTACCCGGTCGTCGTCGTCGACCCGGTCACGAACGAGCCTGTCACCGAACCGGATTCGGAGGGCAACCGCGAGGGCGAGATCTGCCTCGACCTGTCGCAGCGGCCCGTCCCGCTCATGACCGGGTACCAGGGCGACGAGACCCGCAACGCCGAGGCGATGGCCTGCGGTTTCTACCACACGGGCGACGTCGCGTCGGTCGACGCCGAGGGCTACATCTCCTTCGTCGGGCGCACCGACGACGTCTTCAAGGCCAGCGACTACAAGATCAGCCCGTTCGAGGTCGAGTCGGTGCTCATCGAGCACCCGGCCGTCGCGGAGGCCGCCGTCGTGCCCGCGCCCGACCCGGTGCGCCTCGCGGTGCCCAAGGCCTACGTCGCGCTCGCACCCGGGCACGAGCCGGGCGCCGACACGGCGCGTTCGATCCTCGCCCACGCCCGCGCGAAGCTGGCGCCCTGGCAGCGGGTGCGCCGCATCGAGTTCTACGAGCTGCCCAAGACGATCTCGGGCAAGATCCGCCGCGTCGAGCTGCGCGGTCGCGAGAACGACCTCGACGCGTCGGGCGCGGCGCAGCCCGAGAACGAGTGGCGTGACGACCAGTTCCCCGACCTCAGGGGCTGAGCATCAGGGGATGAGCTGGGGCGGGAGCGTCACCGTCGAGGTGGTCGGCGCCGGCGTGGCCGGCGTCGTCGCCCCGCCCGGGGCGGTCGTCGCC
>JAEXXY010000535.1 GCA_023451855.1 Actinomycetes bacterium | reverse complement strand
TCGAGGGCGACGACGACCTGGCGCAGCGGCACAGCACGGGTCTCAGGGGCCTGCGAGGCCGTCGGGGTCGGCGTCACCGGAGTTGAGCGCAGCATCGTCGCCGCGGGCGCGGCACCCACGGCTTCGGGGCGGAACGCGAGCGCGACGAGGGCCGCGTCGACGACGAGAAGGACGAGCAGGCCCACGAGGGCGAGCCGTCCGGTCGAGGAGCGCATCCAGCGGGTCACACGCCTCACTCTACGGACCCGCCGGGACGAACCGGCGCAACTCGGGCGCGTCGGCACTAGGATGCCGCGCAGAGCGAACGTGTCGGAAGTACCCGGGGGATCGACCTACCGAGAGTTCCCGGAGGCCGACCGACGGAGAGAGACGAGACTTGTGGAGCTCCAGGACTACCTGAACGTGATCCGGAAGCGGTGGATGATCATCGCCGCCGTCACGCTCGTGACCCTCGGCCTGTCCGCCGCCTACACGGCGCTGTCGCCGCGCACGTACGCAGCGACGACACAGTTCTTCGTGTCGACCTCCGGCGAGGACACGACCTCGGCGCTCGCCCAGGGCAACACGTTCACGCAGGCTCGGGTCAAGACCTACGCCCAGCTGCTCGAGACACCCAAGGTGCTCGACCCGGTCATCAAGAAGGTCGGCCTCGACACGACCTCCGACCAGCTTGCGGGACAGATCGCCTCGGCGATCCCGCTCGACACCGTCCTCATCGACGTCAGTGTCACGGCGAACAGCCCGCGCGCCGCGCAGGCCATCGCCACCGGGATCGCCGACGTCTTCCCGCAGACCGTCGCCGAGATCGAGCGCAAGCCCGGCCAGGAGAGCCCCGTCAAGGTCACCCTGACCACCCCGGCGCAGGCCGACTCGACACCGGTCAGCCCGAGGCCCACGCGCAACCTCGCGCTCGGCCTCGTCATGGGCCTGCTCCTCGGCTTCGGCCTGGCGCTGCTGCGCGACGTCCTCGACAAGTCGGTCAAGTCACAGCGCGACCTCGAGACCGTCACCGACCGCACGCTGCTCGGCACCATCGCCTTCGACACCGACGCGCCGGACCATCCGCTCATCGTCCAGGTCGACCCGCGCAGCCAGCGCGCGGAGGCGTTCCGCTCGCTGCGCACCAACCTGCAGTTCATCGACGTGGCTGACCCGCCGAAGTCCATCGTCGTCACGTCCTCGCTCCCCGGTGAGGGCAAGTCCACGACCACGGCCAACCTCGCGCTCAGCCTCGCCGAGACCGGCATGTCGGTCGTCGTCATCGAGGGCGACCTGCGCCGGCCGAGGCTGCTCGACTACCTCGGCTTCGAGGGCTCCGTCGGCCTGACCGACGTGCTCGTCGGGCGAGTCGAGGTCGACGACGTGCTGCAGCCGTTCGGCCGAACCGGGCTGCGCCTGTTGGGGGCCGGGCCCATCCCGCCCAACCCGAGCGAGCTGCTCGGCTCGGCGAACATGGAGCGTCTCGTCGAGGACCTCTGCAACCGCTTCGACTACGTCCTCATCGACGCTCCCCCGCTGCTGCCGGTCACCGACGCCGCGGTGCTCAGCACCATCGTCGACGGCGCCATCGTCGTCGTCGGCGCCGGCGTCGCCCAGCGCGAGCACGTGCGCCGGGCGCTCGAGTCGCTCGAGGCCGTCAACGGATCGATCCTCGGTCTCATCCTCAACCGGGTGCGCGCCAAGGACGGCGGGGCCGGCTACGGCACGTACGCCTACGACTACCGCCCGGAGAGCGAGCGACAGCGCGCGAAGGACCGCGGTCCGCGTCGTTTCCGCCGGACCGTCGCAGACCCCGACGAACACCTCGAGGTGCAACCCCGCGGCACGGCGCGCCCGGGCGACGCCCCGGTCCAGGGGTCGCAGACCTACGGCGCGCACCCCCAGGCACCGGCTCCCGGCGCGCCCCCACGCGCGCCGCAGGCTCCCGCGACCGACGACTCGGGCCAGCGCATCTACCACTGAGCACGCATGCGAAGGCCGCCGCACCCCGGTGCGGCGGTCTTCGCGTGCGTCGGGGTCAGGGGCGCGCCGAGGTCACCACCGACGAGAGCGCGGTGACGACGACGGCGAGCTGCTCCTCGATGCGGGCGAACGCCTCCTCGTGGACGCGGGCGGGCTGCCGGAACGGGTCGACGACGTCGATGTCGTCGGCGTCCCGGGGCACGACCGTGCCGCGGGCGGCGGCGGTCTCCGTCACGACCTGCTCGAGCCAGGGCTGGCTCGGCAGGATGGAGCGCCAGGCCCGCGACTCCGCGCACAGGTCGGCGAAGTCGCCGAGGGCGTAGATGCGGCGCATCGCCTGCGGCCACAGGCGGGCCACCTGGCCACGGTGCGCGCGCGTCATCGTCAGGACGAGGCCCGCCTCGTCGAGCAGCTGCGGGCTCACCTGACGCGCCCGGAACCCGGTGACGTCGGCCCCGAGACGGCGCAGCTGCTCGCGGGTGTCGTCCTCGATGTCGGAGCCGACGACGGCGCCCGTCCCCGCGCTCGCGACCGGCACACCGGCCCTGGGAAGCAGCTGCCTGAGCCGACGCTCGGCGTAGGGCGACCGGCAGATGTTGCCGGTGCAGACGAACAGGATGCCGCGGGTCTGAGGGGTGTCCCCGAGCACTGTGCCCCCAAGGTGTCGTGTCGTGTCGTACCCCGAGACTAGGCGCGAATCCTGTGCATTTGGTAGGGATCGGGCGTTTGGGGTGCGATTCGTCCCGCGGCAGTCGTCACCAGGCGGTGCTGGCGCGGCGACCCATCCCGCGGTAGTCCCAGCCGGCCTCGGACCACGCCTGCGGGTCGAGGACGTTGCGTCCGTCGATGACGCGTGGCACCGCGACGAGCGCCTTGGCGCGGGCGGGGTCGAGCTCGACGTACTCCTTCCACGCCGTGAGGAGGATGACGAGCTCGGCGCCGGCCAGCGCCTCGTCGACAGTGTCGACGATGTGCAGGTCGGGACGCATCTGGCGCACGATGCCCGACGCGGCGGGGTCGGTGGCCACGACGTGGGCGCCGCGGCCCCACAGGCGTCCGGCGATGTCGAGGGCCGGCGAGTCGCGCACGTCGTCGCTGTCGGGCTTGAAGGTGAGGCCGAGGACGGCGACCTTGACGCCGACCAGGCGGCCACCGGCCATCTCGGAAGCGAGGTCGACTGCGTGGTCGCGGCGGCGCATGTTGATCGAGTCGACCTCGCGCAGGAAGGTCAGCGACTGGTCGACACCCATCTCGCCTGCCCGGGCCATGAAGGCGCGGATGTCCTTGGGCAGGCAGCCACCGCCGAAGCCGATGCCGGCCTGGAGGAACTTCGGCCCGATGCGGTCGTCGTGGCCGATCGCCTCGGCGAGCTTGGACACGTCGGCGCCGGCGACGTCGCACAGCTCGGCCATCGAGTTGATGAAGGAGATCTTCGTGGCGAGGAAGGAGTTGGCGGCCACCTTGACGAGCTCGGCCGTCGGGTAGTTGAGCAGCAGGCGCGGCGTCTCCGAGGCGATGATCGGCGCGTAGACCTCGTCGAGAAGCGCCCGACCGAGCTCGCCGCGCTCGACGTCGTCGGGCAGCCCGTAGACGACACGGTCGGGGTGCTGGGTGTCCTTGACGGCGAAGCCCTCGCGGAGGAACTCGGGGTTCCACACGACGACGACGTCGAGGCCCGCCTCGGCGAAACGGTCGGCCATCGCCTGTGCGGTGCCGACGGGGACCGTCGACTTGCCGACGACGACGATCGGGCCGTCGGGGTGCGGCTGGGCGTTGGCGATGATGTCGTCGACGGCCGACCACACGTAGCTCATGTCGGCGGCGTAGCTGCCACCGCGCTGCGGGGTGCCGACGGCGATGAAGTGGACCCGGGCGTCGGCGAGGCGCGTCTTGTCGGTCGTGAAGACGAGGCTGCCGGCGTCGACGCCCTGGCGCAACAGCGGCGCGAGGCCCGGCTCGTGGAACGACGGGATGCCTGCAGCGAGCTTCTCGACCTTGTCGGTGTCGACCTCCACCCCGACGACGTCGTGGCCGAAGTCGGCCATGCACGCGGCGTGGACCGCACCGAGGTATCCGCATCCGATGACCGAGATCTTCACGCCGGGCAGCATATCGAGGGGTGGGAAACGGGAGGTGGCCGCGAGGTTTCCCCCGCTTCGTTACCCTCGCCTCATGCGCGTCCTCGTGACCGGCGGTGCCGGGTTCATCGGCTCGAACTTCGTGCTCCGGGCCCGTGAGACGCGGCCTGGCTGGACGTTGACGGTGCTCGACGCGATGACGTACGCCGCGAACCGGCGCTCGCTCGCGCCCGTGCTGACAGACCTCGGCGGGGACGGCTCGGTACGGCTCGTCGAGGGGTCGGTGGCCGACGCGGGGCTCGTCGACCCGCTCGTGGCCGACCACGACGTGGTCGTGCACTTCGCCGCCGAGTCGCACAACGACAACTCCCTCGACTCGCCGTGGCCGTTCGTCGAGAGCAACGTCGTCGGCACCTTCACGCTGCTCGAGGCGATCCGCCGCCACGACAAGCGCCTGCACCACATCTCGACCGACGAGGTCTACGGCGACCTCAAGCTCGACGACCACGAGCGGTTCACCGAGAAGACACCCGTCAACCCCTCCTCGCCGTACTCGGCCACCAAGGCCGGCGCCGACCTGCTGGTCCGGGCTTGGATCCGCTCGTTCGGCATCAAGGCGACGGTCTCGAACTGCTCGAACAACTACGGCCCGCGCCAGCACGTCGAGAAGTTCATCCCGCGGCAGATCACGAACATCCTCCAGGGCATCCGGCCCAAGCTCTACGGCTCGGGGCTCAACGTGCGCGACTGGATCCACGTCGACGACCACAACGACGCCGTCATCGCGATCCTCGAGCAGGGCCGCCTCGGCGAGACCTACCTCATCGGCGCTGACGGCGAGCGCGACAACCTCGACATCGTCCGGATGCTCCTCGAGATCATGGACCGCCCGGCCGACTGGTTCGACCACGTCGACGACCGCCCCGGCCACGACCTGCGCTACGCCATCGACGCGACGAAGCTGCGTCTCGAGATCGACTGGCGGCCGCGATACGCCGACGTCCGAACCGGTCTCGAGCAGACCGTGGAGTGGTACCGCTCCAACCCCGAGTGGTGGCAGGCGGCCAAGGTCGAGGCGGAGCGCACCTACGCCAGGCTCGGCCGATGACGGCCGGCCCCGACGCGGTCGGCGCCGGTCGGGCGCTCGTGACGGGCGCGAGCGGCATGCTCGCGCACGACCTCGTGCCGGCGCTGCGTGCCGCCGGTTGGGTCGTCACGGCCATGGACCGCGCCGACCTCGACGTCACCGATCCAGCCGAGTGCATCGCAGCCGTCGAGGGCCACGACCTCGTCGTCAACACAGCGGCGTACACGCGGGTCGACGACGCCGAGACCGACGAGGCGGCCGCCTTCGCCGTCAACGCCGTCGGGGCCGCCAACGTCGCGCGGGCCTGCAGCCGCGGCGGTGCGCGCCTGGTCCACGTCTCGACCGACTACGTCTTCGACGGCGACGCCACTGAGCCGTACACCGTCGACCACCCCGTCGCGCCCCGCTCGGCCTACGGGCGCACGAAAGCCGCCGGCGAGTGGGCCGTGCGGGCGCTGTGCCCCGAGTCGTGGGTCGTGCGCACGGCGTGGCTCTACGGGGCGGGCGGTCCCAACTTCGTGACCACGATGCTGCGCCTGGCTTCCGAGCGAGACACCATCTCGGTCGTCGACGCCCAGGTGGGCCAGCCGACGTGGACCGTCGATGTTGCCGACCTCGTCGTGCGCCTCGTGGCGGCCGGCGCGCCGTACGGCGCCCACCACGGCACCTCGAGCGGGCGGACGACGTGGTTCGGGCTCGCTCGAGCAGCCTTCGA
Organism: Actinomycetes bacterium; assembly: GCA_023451855.1. GTDB lineage: Bacteria > Actinomycetota > Actinomycetes > Actinomycetales > Dermatophilaceae > Monashia. The sequence goes on along the minus strand of JAEXXY010000535.1, from coordinate 11,924 downwards.
GCTGACCGGCCTCGACCCAGAGCGGGTGCTGCCGACGACGTCCGACGCCTTCCCCCGCCCCGCCCCCCGCCCCGCTTGGAGCGTGCTGTCCCACGCGTCCCTCACCGACGCCGGCATCGACCCGATCCGCGACTGGCGCGAAGCCCTCTCCCGGTTCGCAGGCTGACGCCCGGTCCCGCCCCTTCGGAGATATGGGGCGTCGTCCCCTAAACTCGGGCAAGTCGGTCACGCAACAGGGAAGCGACCATGCGACTGCTCATCACCGGGGGTGCCGGTTTCATCGGCTCGAACCTCGCACGGCTGGCCCTCGCGGCGGGTCACGAGATCACCGTCCTCGACGACTTCTCGACCGGGTTCCGCGACAACCTCGACGGGCTGGAGGTGCGCCTCGTCGAGGGCTCGGTGGCCGAACGCGCCGCCGCCGACGCCGCGATGGAGGGCGTCGACTCGGTCGTCCACCTCGGCGCGCTGGGCAGCGTGCCGCGCAGCATCGCCGATCCCGTCGCCACCCACGTGGCGAACGCCACGGGAACACTGACGGTGCTGGAGGCCGCCCGGACGGCCGGCGTCCGCCACGTCTCGTGCGCGTCGTCGAGCTCGGTGTACGGGCTCAACCCAGCGCTGCCGAAGCACGAACGCGAGTGGGTGCGGCCGATGAGCCCCTACGCCGTCACCAAGCTGGCCGCCGAGCAGTACACGCTCGCCTACCAGCAGGGCTACGGGATGGACACCCTCGCCTTCCGCTTCTTCAACGTCTACGGCCCCCGCCAGCGAGCCGGCCACGTCTACGCGGCCGTGATCCCCGTCTTCGTCGACGCTCTCCTGCGGGGCGAGGCCCTGCCGATCAACGGCGATGGCACCAACTCGCGCGACTTCACCTACGTCGGCACCGTCTGCCGCGTGCTGCTCGACGCCGCCGAGCGACGCGTCACGCATCCCGAGCCGGTCAACCTCGCCTTCGGCACGAACACGACGCTCCTCGAGCTCGTCGACCGCATCGAGGACGCCGCGGGCATCCCCGCCACCGTCGAGCACCGCGACCCGCGGCCCGGTGACGTCCTGCACTCACAGGCCGACAACACGAGCCTGCGAGCCCTCTTCCCCGACCTGTCACCGGTGCCGCTCGAGCAGGGCCTCGCCGAGACCGTCACGTGGTTCAAGGAGAACGCATGAGCCAGACCCTCGTCGTCGTCGGGCAGGGGTACGTCGGCCTGCCCATGGCACTCCGTGCCGCCGAGGTCGGGCTCAAGGTCCACGGCCTCGACACCAACTCGCGCACCGTCGCGGCCCTCAACGCCGGCGTCTCGCACATCGACGACGTCAGCGACGCCGACCTCGCCGCCGGGCTCGCCAACGGTTACGAGGCGACGGATGACCCCGCGTGCATCGAGAACGCCGACGTCGTCGTCGTGTGCGTGCCGACCCCTCTCGCCCCCGAGGGCGGGCCCGACCTGCGGCCCGTCGAAGGAGCCGCGGAGGCGATCGGCGAGCACCTGTCCCCCGGCACCCTCGTCATCCTCGAGTCGACGACGTACCCCGGGACGACGGAGGAGATCTTCGCGCCGCTCGTGACCCGCGGTCGGTTCGAGATCGGCAGCGACGTGTTCATCGCCTTCTCCCCCGAGCGGATCGACCCCGGCAACAAGACGTTCGGCGTGCGAAACACCCCGAAGGTCGTCGGGGGCATGACGCCCGAATGCACCCACCGCGCGCGCGAGTTCTACGGCCTCTTCATCGACACGGTGGTCGAGGCCCGGGGCGCCAAGGAGGCCGAGATGGCCAAGCTGCTGGAGAACACGTTCCGCCATGTCAACATCGCGCTGGTCAACGAGATGCTCCGCTTCTCCCAGGAGCTCGACATCGACCTCTGGGACGCCATCGACTGCGCCGAGACCAAGCCCTTCGGGTTCATGGCCTTCCGCCCCGGGCCCGGAGTCGGCGGCCACTGCATCCCGGTCGACCCGTCGTACCTCTCGCACCGCGTCAAGGCCAAGCTCGGCTACGCGTTCCGGATGGTCGAGCTCGCCGAGGAGATCAACCACGCAGCCCCCGGCTACGTCGCCTCGCGCGTATGGTCGCTGCTCAACGACCACGGCAAGGCCGTCAACGGGGCCAAGGTCCTCCTGCTCGGCGTCACGTACAAGCCCGACATCGCCGACTGCCGCGAGAGCCCGGCCGACCCGCTCGCCGGACGCCTCCTGTCGTGGGGCGCCGACCTGAGCTACCACGACCCCTTCGTGCCGCGCTGGAGCCCGCGAGGCGCCGACGCCGAGCTGGCCTCCGCGTCCGACCTCGACGCCGCAGTGGCCGCGGCCGACGTCGTGGTCCTCCTCCAGCCGCACGCCCAGTACGACCTGGACCGCCTCGCGGCCGTGGGGTCCCCGCTGCTCGACACCCGTGGGGTCATCGACCGGGCGGAGGCGGTCCACCGGCTCTGAGTCCGGTGTGAGCCCCGGGCGCGGGTCGGGCCCCGCGTCCGACCCAACCCGGCCCGACCCGGGCCGGCGGGGGCCCACCGTGCCGGCGGCGTCACGCCACCGAGTCGCGTTGGTCCTGGAACGGCGTGACCCCGTAGGGCCCGACCCAGGCACCGTCGACGACCGACGCCCCCGTCGCCGTCTCCCGCAGCACCACGGCCGAGGACGGCCTCCCGGAGCCGGCTCGGGACCGGGCACCGTCGACGCGGGTGTTCGGTCCGGCGACGTCGAAGTCCGGGACCACGGCGCGCGTCGAGTTGCCCGACCCCTCACACCGGTCGAGCACCGTGTCCACCGCCGTCGCCCGGACGAGGAAGCCGGAGCCGCCGTTGGCCGCGGCCGTGCACGCGACGAGGCGGTTACCCGTCCCGTCGAGCTCGAAGCCGCGCCCGGTCGAGGCGGTGGCGACGATTCTGGTACCCACGAGGCCCCGCACCTCCGACGTGCTCGCCATCCCGCGGGCGTTCGCCGTGGCGGTGCAGCCGTCCACGACGACGGCGGCTCCGGGGCCGTCGACGAGGATCCCGGCATCGCCGTTGCGCGACGCCGTGCAGGCCGTGACCGACGCCTCCACGGGCCCGTGGCGCGCACTGACGAGCAGGCCGTGGCCCCGGTTGCCCGACAGCGCGACCCGCTCGAGGACGGCCCCGACGACAGCTCCGTCGAGGTTCGGCTCGAGGTCGATCCCGCTCGCCGGCACGGTCTGGCCGAGACGGCCCGTGCTGCCGTAGCGCCCGCCCGTGACCCGCGGTCGCACGGCGTCGACGACCGACAGCCCCTGACGCCGGTTGTCGGCGGCGACGCACCCCTCGAGGTGGACGTCCGTCACGGCTCCGGCGACGAAGAACCCGTCACCCCAGCACTCGGTCGCCGTGACCCCGGTGAGGGTGCAACGGTCGGCGCCCGCGACCAGTGAGACCCCGTGGCCCCACTCCCCCTCCGTGCCCCCGTGCCGTCGGAGGTCGCCGACGACGACGCCGCCGGTGATGCGGCAGTCCTCGGCGCTCACCGCCAGCACGACGTAGCCGGACAGGCTGGTCGGCTGCAGGCGGATCACCGCCCCGGGGTCGAACGAGACACGGGTACCTGGCACGTCGACCACCAGGCACGAGCCCTTCTCGTCCACCGAGACCGAGTACTCACGGCCCGGGACCCGCACGACTCCACCAGCGGCGAACATGGCGTTGAGCACCGCGGTGTCATCACCGAGCGGCCCCGGCGCACCGGGCACGCGCGGCACCTGCCCCCCGCCGTCCCGAGTGCTGCCGCGACCCGACGCAGCCACGCCGGCTCCGGCGCCGCCCGCCCAGAGCAGGCCCGTGAGGACGGCCCGGCGCCCGAGGTGCGTGTGCCGGTCGGGATTCGTCATGGTCGGCTCCGGGCTCAGGACAGACGCGCGTCGGGCGCCTGGCGCCGGTTCGAGAACCGGTTGCGCAGGCGCATCGCCGGGCGCTCCACGAGGAACCAGCTCAGGCACGCCACCGGGGCGGTCACGGCGAGGCTGAGGGCGACGAACACGCCCGCACCGAGTTGCTGGATGCCCGCCACGACGAGCAGCTGCTGCAGGGGGAACCCGTAGAGGTACATGCCGTACGACAGGTCGGCCCGGTGTCCCCAGTTCCTCGTCCAGGCCGGGAGGGCGCCCGACAGCCAGAGCAGCAGGTAGGTGACCGGCAGGCCTGCCAGGGACTCGGCTCGGCCCGCCCACGCGGCCGCGCCGAGCAGCGCAGCGGCCACGAGAGCCCCGCGCCACGAGAGACGGATTCGGTCGCCGTAGAAGAGGAAGACAGCCCCTGCCAGGAAGAAAGGCCCGACGACCAGCAGGTTGCGCAGGAAGCCGTGGTCGGTGCGCGGCACGACGACCAGCGAGGCCGCGGTCGCGGCCGCGAAGGAGATCACGACGAGCCAGCCCGCGCGCCGGACCCATCCGAGCGTGAAACCCACCCCGACGGCGAGGTAGCAAATCACCTCGTACGGCAGGCTCCACAGGGAGCCGTTCCACGACCCGGCCAGCGGGGCACCGGCCAGGCTCGCGGTGTCGAGCGGCAGGGTGCCGAACATCAGCACACCCGACAGCACGTGCGCGGTCGCGTTGACCGGGTCCCAGCCGCCCCGGACCGCACCGCCGATCTGCGCCGCGACGAACGCCGTGAAGACGAGGCACACCCAGTAGCCCGGGTATATGCGCAGGAAGCGGCGCCACGCGAACGCCCCGGCCCGCGTGCGCAGCCGGCTGCCCGTGACGAGGTAGCCGCTGACCGAGAAGAACCCGGCCACCGCCAGCGTGCCGAGCTTGATGTCGCCGATCCGTGGCTCGTCGGCGAGGCCGGAGATCGGGAAGGCGTGGGAGACGATGACGAGCACGGCCAGACCCAGACGCAGGGCGTCGAAGGAGTTGCTGCGCAGGTCGACGTGATGGCCGACGCCCCCGGGCGAGGTGCGCGCCACGCGGTACTCGCGGGTCTGCGCGTCCACGAGGCGCGACGCTAGCATTGCCCGCGTGGCCACGCGACTGCACACGCCCGCGGGGCGAAACCCGACATATCGGTCGGGCCGTGGGCAACGCATCCGGACGCCGGGAACACCGGGCGACGCCACTCCCCTCGGCGATGCCGGACCCGATGTATCGGGCACCGAGGGCACCGCTTCGCTCACCGACGATCCCGCGCGCACGTCCAAGGTGGGCCGCGTGGACCGGCTTCTCGCGGGCCTGACGATCGCCGCCCTCCCGCTCGGCAGCATCGCCTACGAGAGCGAGGGCCGCAGCCTCCTGATCGCCTACAGCCTTCTCGTCGGCACCATGCTCGTCGTGCACGTCCTCGCGGGTGCGCTCGCCGGGCGCACCCAGCGCGGGCCCCTCGGCCGGGCCTTCCGACTCGCCGCCGTGATGCTGCTCGCGATGTTCATCCCGGTGCTCGCCGACGGCCTGCAGCTCAGGGCACTCGTGGCGTACGCGTCCTTCGCCGGGGGCACCTTGTGCGGCCTGGCGATCGCTGCCGTGTGGTCGACGACGCGGCGCCACTTCGGGTTCATCGACGGTTGCCTCGTCTTCTTCGTGCTCGTCACAGCAGTTCAGCTTCGACTCTCGAGCGACACCGGATCGAGCCTGCACCAGGCAGAGGTGACCTGGGGGGCCTCCAACTACGTGGCCGGCACCGTCGTCGTCGCCTCGCTCGCGGTCATCGCCCGCCTGCTGGAGGTGCGTGCGGCGCGCTGGCTCTGGGCCGTCCCCGTCATCGGCTTCGCATCAGCCCTGCTCACCCTCTCGCGCGGGGCGGCCGTGGCCGGTGCCATCGGCCTGCTCGTCCTCCTCTGGAACTCCGGCCGCAGGACGACGACCCGGTTCCTGCTGCGCGCCTCGTGCCTCGGTCTCGTCGTCGCGGCCGCCGAGGTGTTCACGGCGATCACCGATGCGCGCAGCGTGGGCGGCTACGACCCGGGCCAGAACATCGATGCCCGGATCGCCCTGCTGCACATCGCCTGGGACCAGTTCCTGTCCTCGCCACTGACCGGTACCGGCTGGCTCGCCCTGCGTGACGTCGACGCGTTCGCGGTCCCGATCAGCTTCGCGCACAACGTCGTCCTGTCGTTCATGCAGATCGGCGGCGCGTTCGGCATCGTCTTCCTCGTCGTTCTCGCTCGACAGGTCTACTTCGGCCTGCGCCACCGCACGCCGATGTTCGCCGCCGTCGCGGCGATGCTCGCGATGTCCTTCAGCGACCCGTTCCTCGAGGGCGGCGTCGGGTCCCTCATCGCGTGGGCCGCCATCGGCTACGCCGTCTTCACCGGCTCGCCGTCCGCCGTGGCGACCCCTGTCATCGACCCCAGGGCGTCGACCACGGCGCAGCCCCTGTCGGTGCAGCGGCTGTCGGGGAGCCGGCGCGTCGCCGGGCGGCGCTGATGCGGGCGCTGCGAACCGTGGTTCGAGACGTCGTCATCAACGGCGTCGTCGGCTCGTACGCACTGCCGCGCGGGTTGCGGTGGCGCGTCCTCCGACTGCTCGGCATGGACGTCCAGCGATCGAGCATCAACGCCCACGTCTTCCTCGGAGGACGACGCATCAGCATCGGGCGCGACTGCTTCGTCAACTACGGGGTCTTCATCGACAACGCGGCCCCGGTCCGGATCGGGGACCGGGTCTCGTTCGGTCAGGGCGTCCGACTCGTCACCGGGACACACGAGCTGGGAACGACGGATCGGCGTGCCGGGCCGTACACCTCGGAGCCGGTCGTCATCGAGGACGGTGCGTGGATCGGCGCGTACGCGACGGTGCTGCCCGGCGTCACCGTCGGCCGGGGCTCGCTCGTGGCGGCGGGCGCGCTCGTGACCAGGGACGTGCCGCCTGACACCCTGGTCGCCGGCGTGCCGGCAGCCGCCGTGCGGGCACTGCCCCCGCTCACCGACGAGAGCACTGCGCGCACGGCCCAGGACCTTCTCGAGGAGGGCCCGGCGCCCGGTGCGCGGGACCAGCGCTGATCAGGTCCCCGTCGGCACCCGGCACTCGGACCACCGCGCGGCCGCGCCGTACCCGGACTGCGTGCACACCCAACCGCTGACGACATAGCGGTGTCCGACGCTGCCCAGCTCGCGAGGCGCCGTGTTGGTCACGACGTCGCCCTGTGCCCAGGTGTCGAGGGTCGGACGGCTCGAGGCCGTGGTGAGGTTGTCGACCCGGTTCTTCCGGATGCGGTGCAGGTAGCTCGAGCCCGACTGCTTGATGCGGGTGTCGCGGGCCCAGCCGGTCATGTCGACGTCCTCGAGCACCCAGGAGTCGATGACCCCCGAGCCCGAGACGCACAGCGCCCCGCTGACACCCCGTCGCCAGTCGCCGTGGAAGCGGACCCGAGACGAGGTCCCCGACGCGTGCTTCATGACGTAGGCGGACCCCTGGCCGGCGTCCCGCAGGGTCAGGTCGAGCACCGAGTCGTCGAGGTTGAAGATCTGCACGAGGTGGGAGGTGGAGCGGGCCAGGCTCCCCCGCAGCCGCAGGCGGGTGACTCGACCGCTGTAGCCGATGTTGACCGGGCGCGACCCGAGACGAGGCGCGGTGATCGCCAGCTCGACCTGGTCGCTGTCGTCGACGGCGAGGACCTGGTTGACGTTGGAAGGGTCGCTCGAGTGCTGGATGTCGAGAATCTTCGCGCGCACGACTCCGCGCACGTTGACGTCGCACGAGTAGGGGTGGGTCCCGGCCTCCTTGTGCACGCGGACCATGCCGATCTGGACGTCGCTGATGCACCGCCCGTAGACCGAGCACAGTCCCAGGCCGGTGGAACCGGCGGTCTGAACCAAGACGCTCTCGACCTGCAGGTCACGGACGGTGTCGCCGTTGTTGGGCTCGACCTGGAACCCTCCCGGCATGACGATGACGCCGGTGCGGCATCCCACGCCGAGCGCCCGCACGGAGCCGAAGTGGATCCGCTCTCCCGCGATGACGCTCACCGCGTTGCGGCCGGTGGCGGCCGCGGAGTGGACCACCACGTGCTCGACCGAGACGTCGCTCGACGGCATCTGGCCACCCGAGATGTACAGACCGTCCCCGGCGGGGTCCAGCGACTCGAGGTAGCCGATCCACACCCCGTGACACCCGTCGAGGCGGACGTCGTGCTTGGCCTCGTGCACCGGGTACCAGCGTCCGTCGGACTGCACCGCTCCATTGCCTGCCGCGTTCCCGTCGGTCCGGAGGCTGATGACGGCGAGGTTGGTGCAGTTGACGAAACGCAGCAGTGAGTCCGCGGCACTGGCGTTCTTGCGGCGCAGCCGGCCCTGCATCTCGATGACGAGGTCCTCGGCGCCGACGACGCGGATCGGCGCGTCGACCAGATAGGTGCCCGGGGGCACGAGGAGAGGTCGCCGCTCGGTCACCGCGGCCGACACCGCCGCCCTCACGGCCGCGGTGTCATCGATCTGCCCGTCCCCGACGGCGCCGAAGTCACTGACCGAGACGGCCGCGACAGACCTCGTCGTCGCGCTCGTCGTGCGGGCTCCGGCCACGCCGAACGCCCCGGCCAACCCGCCCGCGAGGACGGCGCGTCGCGCCGTCCGGCCCGACACCAGATGCGTGTCCGGTGCCATCCCCCACCTCCCCACCCTGCGATGGGCTCAGTATGGGAGCGGGTTCTGCCGGCAGTCGGGCGATTGCAAAGAAATGGTAAAGACCTTGCGGCGGGTCGGGGTGATCCGTCCCCGGTTGCCCGGTTTCGTCTCGTCGCGACGCGACGATCGTCAGGCCGCCAGCACCGGCGTCAGGGGTGACGCTGGTGGCTCAACCGCCCGTCGGCATCCGGCACTCGACCCAGGTGGCGGCCGAGGCGTAACCGGAACGCGTGCACAGCCAGCCCCGCACGACGTACCTCATGCCGACGAGTCCGAGCACGGTGGGCTTGAGGTTCTCGACGTAGTCGCCCTGTCCCCACGTGTCGTAGTAGGGACGGGCGGTGCCGGTGGTCAGCCCCTCGACGCGGGACTTGCGGATGAGCGACAGGTAGTTGGTGCCGCCCTGCTTGATCCGCGTGTCACGGACCCACCCACTCATGTCGAGGTCCTCGAGGAACCAGTCGGTGATCCTCCCGGGGCCGGTGACGCACAGCGCGCCCCGGCTCCCCCGGCGCCAGTCGCCCCGGAACCGGACCCGCGACGACGTGCCGGCCGCGTTCTTGAGCACGTAGGCGGCGGTCGTCCCGCAGTCACGCAGGACGAGGTCGAGCACCGAGTCGTCGAGGTTGAAGACCTGCAGCAGGTGCGAGGTCGAGTTCGCGATGGAGCCGGTCAGCTGCAGCCGGCTGACCGCACCGGAGTAGCCGAAGTTGACCGGGCGGCTGCCGAGGCGGGGGATGCGGACGTCCAGGGCGATGTCGGTGCTCTGGTCGATCGAGAGCACCTGGTTGGTGTTGGCGGGGTCGGACGTGTGGTCGAGCAGGCCGATGGACGCGCCGACCACCCCACGGATGTTGACGTCGCACCCGTTCGGGTGGGTGCCGGCCAGCTTGTGGAGGCGGACGCTGCCGATCCGCACGTTGCGGATGTAGGGGCCGCGCGGAGACCAGAGCCCGAGCCCGGTGGCGCCCGACGTGTGCACCATGAGGTCGTCGACCTGGATGTTCGAGACGCTGTCGCCCTCGTTCGGCTCGACCTGGAAGCCGCCCGGCATGACGAGGACGCCGGTGTTGCAGCCCACGTTGCGCGCCCGGACCGTGCCGAACTGCAGGTTGTCTCCCGCGACGACGCTGACGGCGCTGCGGCCCGACGGCACGTCGGCCGAGGCCATGAGGTGCTCGATCTTGATGTCGGAGTTCCGCAGCGCCCCACCGGCGAGGTAGAGCACGTCGGCGGCCGGGTTGACCGACTCCAGGTAGCCGATCCACACGCCGCGGCAGGAGTCGAAGCGTACGTCGTGCTTCACCTCGTCGACCGGGTACCACCTGCCGTCCGACTGCACCTTGCCGTTGTTCGCGGCGTTGCCATCGGTGCGCACGCTCGGCGCGGCGACGTTGGTGCAGTTGATGAACCGCAGCAGGGAGTCCGCCGTGCTCGCGTTACGCCGACGCAGCCGACCCTGCATGTCGAGGTGCAGGTTGGTCGCGTCCCGCACGACGATCGGCGCGTCCACGAGGTAGGTGCCCCGGGGGAACACGAGAGAACGCCCCTGGGCGACCGCGGCGGCCACCGCACTGCGAACGGCAGCGGTGTCGTCGGACACCCCGTCCCCCACGGCGCCGTGATCGATCACCGAGACCGCGGTCTGGGCAGCCGTCGCCGCCACGGCAGATCGCTGACCGGTGACCGCGACGAGCGAGGCGGTGAGCCCCGCGGTCATGACCGCACGGCGACCGAGCGGTGACCGGGGACGGCGTGAGAAGGACAGGTCGGGCTGCCCGCCGGCGGCGGGATCGTGGCTGGACTGCATGCGTGGCTCCTGGTGTGGCGTCACGATGAGTATGAAACGGACATTTCGTCCGTGTGGTGGTTTGACGTATTTCCCCACCCCCCGGTGGGCCGACACGCCGACGCCCGCCCGTCGCGAGTGTCAGCTCGCGCCGAGGGCGGCGCGACGGTCGCGGACGCCTCGAGCCGCGAGACGCACCTGCAGCAGCAGCCCGATGAGCTCGCACAGCAGGACCCCGGCCGACGCGCCTTCGGCGCCCCACCACCGGGCCATGAAGAAGAGCAGCGGCACGCCGATGCAGCTGGCCACGATGCGCGTGCGCCCGATCGCGCCGGCGAGCCCGAAGGGGGCGAGCACGTGGTGCGACACGGACGCGCCCACGGCGTAGGCGGTGAAGGTCGCCCCGTTGAGCAGGGCGACCGGCAGTGAGATCGTCACGGCGTCACCGAACAGGACCCCGTCGAGCAGGGGCGCGAGGACGACGAAGAGGAGGCCGCCGAGCAGTCCGATCGCGGCGTTGATCGCGAGGGCCGTACGCATCCGGACGAGCAGGACCCGCTCGTCGCCGGTCTCGGCGACCCACCCCTGGAAGGCGGTCGTCACCGAGGCGACGCCGTTCTGCGCCATGCTCCGTACGCGCAGTGCGCCTGCGAAGTCACCCACGGCCCGCACCGGTGCCCCGGCGAGCTGCGCGATCGGTACGGCGAGGCTCGTGTACCCGGCCCCGACGACCCCGCTCAGCGCGAGCACCGAGTAGTCGCGCAGACGACCACGGAGCCCGGGCTGCGCCGGGGTGACGGGCGCGCCGCTCCCGCCGCGGATCGACCTGTAGGACAGAGCGATTCCCGTGCCCGTGCCGAGAAGGAGGAGCGCCGGGTACCACGTCGCAGAGTGGGTCAGGGCGACGCACGGGATCGCGGCCACGGTCGCGAGCAGCTTGGGGAGGGCGTCGAAGGCGAAGACGCCCCGAGCACGGCCGAGGCCGATGAAGCACCAGCTCGCCCCCAGCCCCGACACCCCGACCGCTAGAGCCATCAGCACGGCCAGCAGCACGTGCTCCGGGTCGCTGAGCCACCACGTCAGAAGCGCCGACGCCACGAGCACGGGGCCCGTGACGATGCCACGCATGACGAGGCTCTCCCGGACGACCGCCCGCACCTGCGTCGGGGCGGCGCCTGCGACCCGGGGTGGTCCGGCGATCGGCCAGCCGCAGTAGACCGCGATGGCGGCGGCGGCGCCGACGGCGTAGCCGACCGACATCGACACCCACCCGGACGTCCCGACGAGCCGCACGACGACGGGCAGGACGAGCAGCGGCGCGATGGCGCCGAACAGCTGGAGCAGGGCGAACGACCCGAGACGGCGCAACGGCAGCGACGGTCGACCGGTCGTCACCCGGGCCGGCCCGTCGGACGTGTCAGTTCTGCGCATAGGCCGGCAGGTCGGGTCGGACGCCACTGGCGAGCGAGCGCATGGCTCCCCGGATGCCGGCGGCGTGCTCGCGGCGCGGGAGGTCGCCCGCCAGGACGAGCGGGAACCGGACCACCAGCGCGGCCAGGCAC
>JAEXXY010000394.1 GCA_023451855.1 Actinomycetes bacterium | reverse complement strand
GCCGAGTGTCGTGCGCGCCGCCGTCATGGGGTGCGTCGGCCTGCTCGCGCTGTCGACGTCCCGGCGCCGGGCCGGCGTCCCGGCGCTCGCCGGGGCCGTGGCCGCCCTGCTCGTGTGGGACCCATGGCTCTCGCGGTCGTTCGGGTTCGCCCTGTCCGCCGTGGCCACCCTCGGGCTGCTCGTGCTCGCGCGACCGTGGGGTGAGCGGATCGCGGCCGTGCTTCCGCGACGCCTGGCGCCGCTCGGTCCCGTCCTTGCCGTGCCGGTCGCCGCCCAGGTCGTGTGCGCGCCGCTCGTGGCGCCTCTGCAGGGCAGCGTCTCCGTCGTCGGCGTGCTGGCCAACCTCCTCGCCGCACCACTGGTCGCTCCCACGACGGTCGTCGGCGTCGTCGTCGCCGTCCTTGCCACCGTGTGGGTCCCGGCCGCGGCCATCCTCGCCTGGGTCGCCGCCGTGCCGGCCCAGGGCATCGCCGCGGTGGCCCGGTGGTGCGAGGGGCTGCCCGGCGGGTCGGTGCCGTGGAGCGACTCCGGGCCGGCGGCAGTGCTGCTCGCCGTCCTGTCGGTGGCACTGCTGGTCGTCGGACCGTGGGCCTGGCACCGCGGTCGGCACCGTCCGCTCGCGGCGGCGGCCGTCGTCGTGGTCGTGGCCGGCGGTGCCACCCCGACCAGCGTGCTGTCGTGGCCGCCCCTGGGCTGGGTCGTCGTCGCCTGCGACGTCGGCCAGGGCGACGGTCTGGTCGTCGATGCCGGCGACGGGCACGCGGTCGTCGTCGACACCGGGCCCGACCCCGACCTCATGCGCGGCTGCCTCGACCGTCTCGGGGTGCGCGCCGTCGACCTCGTCGTGCTGACACACTTCCACGCCGACCACGTCGACGGGTTCGCCGGCGTGCTGGACCGTCCGGTCGCCGAGGTGCGCACCTCGTGGGTCGCCGATCCCGCCGACGAGGCAGACCGGGTGACCCGCCTGGCCCACGGGGCCGGTGCGCGCCTCGGGACGCTCCGGGCAGGCGACCGCTTCGTGGCAGGTCCGGTGTCGGCCGAAGTGTGGTGGCCGGCGCGCCGCATCGACGCCGGGTCGGTGCCCAACAACGCCTCGGTGGTGCTGACCCTGCACGTCCGGGGCGTGACGGTGCTCTTCGCGGGCGACGTCGAGCGCGAGGCGGCGGCAGCCGTCGTCCACGAGGCGGCGCTCGACCCCGGCCGGTGGGGTCGGGTCGACGTCCTCAAGGTGGCCCATCACGGGTCCTCCAACCGCGACGACCGGCTGCTCGACGCCGTGACCGGGCGGATCGCGCTCATCAGCGTCGGTGCCGGCAACGACTACGGCCACCCGGCGCCGGCGACGCTGCGCGCCCTCGACGCCCGCGGCTTCGAGGTGCACCGCACCGACCTCGAGGGCGACGTCGCCGTCGTCACCGACGGTGCGGGGGACGTCCGGGCGGTCCACCGGTGAGCGGATCAGCCCGCGTCGGGTCCCGCATCGTCTCCCACATCGCCTCCCACACCGGCGAGCTCGAAGTCGGCGAAGTCGAAGCCGGGCGACACGAGGCAGCTGACGAGTGCGTCCCGGGGCCCCGGACGCGTCCGCTGCCAGGCTCCGGCCGGCACGACGGCCTGCGCCATCTCGCCCCCGCCCACGTCGGGGCCGACGACGACAGAGCCCGCCGCCTCGGGGTCCGGCCCGGTACCGCCGAGCTCGAGGACCACACGGCCGGTGTGCGCGAGCCAGACCTCGTCCGAGGCCACCCGGTGCCACGCCGACGACTCACCCGCCGGCAGCAGGAAGTGGATGAGCGTCGCCGTCGGGCGCACCCGACCGTCGGCGAGCGTGACCACCTCGGGGGAGGCCCACGTCTGCCGGTACCAACCGCCCTCGGGGTGGGGGCTCAGGTCGAGGGCGGTGGCGAGCTCTGGGCGCATGGCTCCATCCTGCCGGTCGACCTCACCCCGCCGCCTTCTTCGGCGGCCACGGGAAGAACCCGCTCGTGCGCCGGACGTACTCGGCGTACTGCGGGCGGCGCTCGCCGATGTCCTTCTCCAGCAGCTTCTTTCCCGTCCCGGCGTAGAGGTTCCACACCATCGCGGCGGGGGAGAGGACGGTCAGCACTCCGGGCCAGGCGCTCGCCGCGACGAGAAAGAGGCCTGTCCACACGCACGCGTCGCCGAAGTAGTTCGGGTGGCGGGTGTAGCGCCACAGGCCGGTGTCGAGGACCGTGCCACGGTTCGCGGGGTCGGAGCGGAACCGCGTCAGCTGGAGGTCCCCGACCGACTCGAAGAAGAACCCGACCGCCCACACGAGGACCCCGAGCCAGAGCACCCAGCCGAGTCCGCCCTCGACGACCATGGCGACCTGCACGGGCAGGGAGACGAACCACATGATGACGCCCTGTGGGAGGTAGATGTGCAGCAGCGCGTACGTGTTCGGGTTGCCGTCGGCGCGCTTCATCATCGCCTCGTAGCGCGGGTCCTCGCCCTTGCCCCGCGACCGGCTGTAGATGTGCGCGGCGAGGCGCAGGCCCCAGACGGCCGTGAGCGCGAGGGCGAGTCCCCGGCGCAGGCCGTCGCCCTGGCCGCCCGTCGTCGCGAACGCGGTCAGGGCGATGGCCACGAACCCGAGGCCCCACGTGACGTCGATGACGGCCTGCTTGCCGACCCGCAGCGCCACGGCGAAGGTGATGCCGAGGACGACGACGACCGTCAGGGCCGTCAGGGCGAGCATCGTCACCATTCGCGCACCGGCGGGAGGCCGCTGCGGCCGTCAGCCGTCGGCCTGACGGCGAGGATCTGGTCGACGCCCATGCGGCCCTCCTCGAAGGCGAGGGCCCCGCCGACGAGGTAGAGCCGCCACACGCGTCCGACCTCCTCGCCGACCATCTCGACGACGCGGTCCCAGTTGGCCTCGAACGTGTCGTACCAGGCGTTGACGGTCCACACGTAGTGCTCGCGCAGGGCGTGGACGTCGCGGACCTCGAGGCCGGCCTGCTCGATGAGGTCGACGGTCTCGCCGACCGGGCGCATGTGCATGTCGGGGGCGATGAAGGCCTCGATGAAGGGGCCGCCTCCCGGTCGGGTGGTGCGCGACATCTGCTGGATGAGGGCACGGCCGCCCGGCCGGAGCAGCCGGTGGACCTGCGCCGTGAAGGCCGGGTAGTTCTCCTTGCCGACGTGCTCGCCCATCTCGATCGAGGACACGGTGTCGAACGGCCCGTCGGGCACCTCGCGATAGTCCTGGAGGCGGATCTCGACGCGGTCGCGGAGGCCGCGCTCCCGGACCCGTGCGTCGATGAACGCCTTCTGCTCGCTGGAGATCGTCACCCCGACGACGCTGGCGCCGTAGTGCTCGGCGGCGTGCAGCGACAGCGAGCCCCAGCCGCAGCCGATGTCGAGGTGGCGACCGCCGGGCTCGATGCCGAGCTTGCGGCACACGAGGTCGAGCTTGTCGCGCTGGGCGTCCTCGACGGTGTAGCCCGGGTCCGTGCTGGTCCAGTAGCCGCAGGAGTAGGCCATGTGCGGGTCGAGGATCAGGGAGTAGAACTCGTTGCTCAGGTTGTAGTGGTGCTCGATGGCGCTGCGGTCGCGTGCCTTGGTGTGCAGCCGGCCGCGCAGCCGCGCCTGCGAGGCGGGCGGCCCCGGGGGCAGGCCCACGACGCCGAGATCCAGGGCCGTGCGGATGGCGCGCGGCGCCACGGTGGCCAGCGTCGCCGGGC
>JAEXXY010000496.1 GCA_023451855.1 Actinomycetes bacterium | reverse complement strand
GGCCGACGCCGTGGCCACGACGATGCCCGGACTCCGGCTGCCCGCGGACGGGCCGTGGTCGGTCGTCCACGGCGACTTCTGGGCCGGCAACGTGCTGCGCACCGACGGACGCGTCACCGGCGTCGTCGACTGGGAGCACGCCGTCGTCGGCGGCGACCCGCTGCGCGACCTGACCCGCTTCGCCCTGTCCTACGTGCTCTACCTGGACCGGCACACCCGCACGGGCCGCGAGGTGCGCGGGCACCCGGGCCTCGTCGCCGGAACGTGGGGGGAGCCCGTGCGCTACCTCGTCGCGGGCGAGGGATGGCTGCCCGAGCTCGTCCACGAGCTCCTCGCCGAGCACCTCGAGCGGACGGGGCGCGAGCCGGCACGCTGGCGCGACGTCCTCGCCGTCGGCACCGCCGAGGTCGCGGCGCTCTCGGACGAGGCTGCCTTCGCGCGTCAGCACCTGCTTCTCGCCGCGGAGCTGTTCCGATGCTGAGGCTCCAGTCGCCCTACGCCGTCCCCGCGCCCCAAAGGCGCGCGGGCGACCCTGCGGCGCAAGCGGTTCCGAACCGCGGGACGGGGCTGCCGGGCGCTCAAGGGCCGCGGAGGGTGGCCGCGGCCCTGACGCTGGCGATCTGCGCCATGCCGCTCCTCGTGCCGAGCGGTCCCGGCAACACCGCGATCGCCGACGTCGGCATCCTCGCCGTCGTCGTCACCGTCGCGGCCTGGCTGCGCACCAAGGCCGTGCCGGTCTCGATGCCCTACGTGCTGCCGGTCAGCATCCTCATGCTGGCCGGCTCGGTCGCGGCCTACCACTCCGGCGACGCGATGGCCCTGCTGCCCGTCGTTCAGGACCTCTTCCTGCTCGTCTGGTGCGCGTGCATCGCCAACGCGGTGCGCCAGTACCGCTGGCTGCTCGCCGTCGTCCTGCGGGCCTGGGTGTGGTCGGGCATCGCCTGGGCCGTCATCCTCTGCGTCGGGCGCATCGCCCGCATCGGCTGGATGGCGGGGCTCAGCTCCAAGGACGGTGGGCGGGCCTCGCTGACCTTCGCCGACCCGAACCTGTGCGCCAACTACTTCCTCGTCGTCCTGGCCCTGCTGCTCGCGACCTCAGTGGTGCGACGGCGCTGGGTCCGGCTGTCCGGCCTGGCCGCCATCCTCCTCGCCATCGTCTTCACCGGCTCGAATGGCGGTGCCATCGGGCTCGGCGTCATGGTCGTGGTGGCCCTCGTCGTAGGGCTGGTCCGGCGACGGGGAGCCGTGGTGGCCGCGGCCGTCGCGTGCATCGCCGCCGCCGCCCTCGGGTCGGTCGCGCCCTCGGTCGACATCAACGCCATCGGGCAGCAGGCGAGCGACAGCTTCCAGGTGCTGCGCGACTCGCTCGGGCGCACCGACGAGTCGAGCGGGTCGCGCACCGAGCTCGCGACCGAGACCTTCGGCCTCTACCTGGAGGGCGACCTCCTCGGCGTCGGGCCCGGCCGGACGAAGGCGACGCTGAGCGGGCAGGCTGCGCCGTACATCAAGGAGGCGCACAACGACTACCTCGCGACGCTCGTCGAGCGCGGGGCGGTCGGCGGCGTCGGACTCGTCGTGCTCCTCGTCGTCATCGCCTTCCGGCTCGGCCGGGTGGCCCTGTGGCCCCAGCATCCCGACGTACGGGCACTCGTGCCACGACCGGAGTGGCTGCTCGCCGTGTGCTGCGCGCTCGTGATCGCCGGGCTCTTCTACGAGGTGCTGCACTTCCGCCACGTGTGGGCTCTCCTGGGGCTCATCGCCGGCCTCGACCCGGGTTCCCGCGGCGTCCGCCCGTTCGCGCGCGTGCCCGAGCGGAGGCCGTCATGACGTGGGTGCGCGTGCTCGAGCAGGCCCGGCCACGGTTGCGCGGCGCCACGGCCCGGTCGGTCGTCGGCAACGTCGGGGCGCGGCTCGTCGCTCTCCTGTCGATCGCGCTCGTGACCGTCCTCGTGGCCCGGACCGGCGGTGCCGACGACGTCGGAGTGCTGGCCCTGATGCGCGTGCTCCCCGGCCTCGTCGGCGTCGTCGCCGCGTGCGGGCTGCCCGGCGCCATGGGCTACTTCGTCGCCGGCCCCGACGCGAGCCACCGTGGCCTGTGGCCGACGGTCCTGGCGACGATGGCCGCCGGCGGCCTGCTCGGCACGGCGGTCTGGGTCGTGCTGACCCCGCTCGTGCACGACCACCTCATGAGCACGACGACGACGGCCGTCGTCCTCGCGACCGGGGCGACCGTCGCCACCCAGCTGCCGGTCGCCGTCGGCAAGTCGTGCCTGCAGGCGCTCGGCGACGCGAAGGGGTCGAACATCGTGACGGCGGCCGAGGAGGCCGTCTTCGTGCCGGCGTTCCTGGCCCTGTGGGTGGTCGGGCTGCGTGGCGGGTGGCTGCTCGTGGCCTCGCTGCTGCTCGCCGACGTCGTCGTCGCCGTGCACGCGTGGGTGCGGATCGCCAAGCGGGTCCACGAGCGCGGCGGACACCTCGCCGGCCGGCCCGACCTCGCCCTGGCGCGCCGCATGGCGGCCTTCGGCGGGCGCAGCCAGGTCGGGGGGATCCTCAACCTGCTCAACCTGCGCCTCGACGTCGTCGTCCTCGGCGCCATGACAGGGCCGGCGCAGGTCGGTGTCTACGTCGTCGCGTCGAAGTTCGCCGAGCTGCTGCGCCTGCCGGGGCTCGCGCTGACGTGGGTGACCTACCCGCAGTTCGCCGGTCGCGCTGGCGGGGCCTGGCACCCGGAGTGGCTCCGGGTGGGCCGTCTCGTCGCCCTCGGCGCCGTCGCGGCCGTCGTCGTCGCGGCCAGCGCCACCGTGGTCCTGCCGCTCCTCTACGGGGAGGCGTTCCGCGACGCCGTGCTGCCGGCGGTCTGGATCTGCCTCGGCCTCGTCGTCGAACCGGCCGCGGGCGTCGCATCCGGCTACCTGCTCGGGTCTGGCCGACCGGGGCTCAACTCCCTGATACTCGGCGGGGGGTTCATCGTGACCCTCGTGCTCGACCTGCTGCTCATCCCGCGCCACGGCTCGCTCGGGGCGGCCTGGGCCAGCGCCGTGGCCTACCTCGTCACCGACGTGCTCCTCGTCCGGTCGTGGCGACGCCTCGTCAGGAGGACACCGTGAACCTGCTTTCCCGTGGGCGTTCTCCCCGATGCTCCATTCGCTCCTCCGTTTCCTCCCGGCGCCTCACCCGACGCACTGCCCTGCCGGCCGCTGTGCTCGGCGCGGTCCTGCTCACGGGCTGTGCCGCGTGCACCTCGGGTTCCGCTGCTGCGCCGACGAAGCCGGCCACCGGGCCGGTCGCGCTGCGCCCCCAGTACGTCGCCCTTGCCGAGGCCGTCGCCGCCCACGGCGCGCAGGCCTGGGTCGAGGCCGACCTCATCAAGGCCTGGGTCACCGGACCGGAGCGGTACGCCTCGGCGCTCGACGCCGTGGTGAAGCTGGCCGACCGCAAGGGCGTGGCGGGCGTCAAGATCGCCGACGAGCTCGGCTACCAGGACGGCACCGACGCCACGACCGTCATGGCCTTCCTCACCGCGACGACCCGAGCCCTGCACGAGCGGCTGCCCGGTCGCAAGGTCGTCGTCGACCTCATCGTGCCCGAGCTCGGCTGCCTCAGCTGGAGCGGTGTCCCGGAGGCGGTCGCCGGTGCCGGGTCGGCCGACGGACGACGCATGTGCGGTGCCGCCGAGGTGGCGCGCAACCCGGCCGTGGCGCTCACGGCCGTCGACGGCTACATCGCCAAGGGCGGGCTCGACGTCGTCGACCTCAGCGCCGGGCTGCGCACCGACGCCGAGTACGCGGGATGGGGCACCACGCGCGACGCCGCCATGGCCGCCGCGTGGGACGAGGCGTCGCGACGGTGGGGCAAGGACGTTCGCCTGCAGGCGCGCAAGGCCCTCGCGCACCCGGGACGCTACGACGGGACGAAGGAGTCGGCCGAGGCCGACGTGCGCACCTACGTCGACATCCCGCTGGCGCACGGTGCCCACGCCGTCGACATCTGGACGTGGAGCCAGCCCTACAAGGGCGGCACCTACACGCTGACCGACCCGGGGCTCGCGCCCAACGACCTCACCCGGGCGCTGCTCGAGCGACGCCGGCGCGGCGTCGAGCTGTGGACCCACATGACGCCCTCGTCGCTGCAGGTGGGCCTCGAGCAGGACGTCGCCTCCGCCGTGTCGATCTTCAGCGGCGTGCTCGTCGCGTCGGGAACGGGGTGAACCATGACGATCAGTGACGCCGTGCCCGAGCCGTCCACACCGGGTGCGACCGGTGGGCGCACCGCCGTGCGAACGGGCGATGCTGCTCACGCGGGTACCGCTGCGATGCAAGGGCGCCCACGCGACGGGAGAATCTCCTGGCAGCGTCGTGCGCTCGACGTCGCGGTCGCCGCGACGAGCCTCGTCCTGCTCTCGCCCGTGCTCCTCGTCGTCGCCCTCGCCGTGCGGCTCTCGAGTCCCGGGCCCGTCATCTTCCGGCAGGTCCGGCTGACCCGCGGGCGGACTCCCTTCACGCTGTACAAGTTCCGCACGATGCGTGTCGGCACGGCCGGGCCGGAGGTGACCCGGCGGGGCGATCCGCGCGTCACCGCGCCGGGCCGGCTGCTGCGGAAGACGAGCCTCGACGAGCTGCCGCAGCTGGTCAACGTGCTGCGCGGGCAGATGACGCTCGTCGGGCCGCGCCCGGAGACTCCCGCCCTCGCGGCGCGCTACCCGGCCGAGGTGGCCTGGGTCCTCGACGAGACCCCGGGGCTCACCGGCCCGGCGCAGATCAGCCTGCGCGACGACGTCAGCGTCGTCACCGTGCCCGGCGCCGGGGAGGCATCGGTCGCCGACCCCGAGGTCGTGGAGCGCTGGTACGTGGAGCAGCTCGTGCCGCTGCGCGTCGCCACCGACCTGACGTTCCTGCGGCGTCCGACGCTCGGGGCGACGCTGCGGGTCATGGGGTGGACGGCGCGCTACCTCGTCACGGGGCAGCCACCGGTGATCCGACCGGGCGGCTGACGAGCGGGTCGCAGCGGGCGTTGAGGCACTCACCGGTGCCGAGGTCGAACTCGAAGTTGTGGGCCAGGCACCGCAGGACGCCGTCGCGGATCACGGCGCCGTGCGCGAGGTCCTCGCCGGCGTGCGGGCAGTAGCGGCTGACCTCCCAGTCGCGCCGGCCGTCCTCGCACCGCTCGGCGAGCACCACGGTGTCCTCGGGGTCGCGCTCGGTCTCATAACGCTCCACCTCGTCGAGGGCGGCGGCGTCGGCGTGCTTGAGCAGCCCGACGAGGTAGTCGTTGTACCGGTCCGGGTCGCGCCAGGCCGAGATGCGCAGCGACAGGAACAGGTCCTCCCACCCGACGCGTCCGGTGAGCACCGCGTCGAGCCAGCGGGCCTCGACGGTGATGCGGTAGCCCGGTGCCGGGCTGCTGCCGGTGAGGTCGACGTTGCACCGCGACGGGCCGAGCTCGACGTCCCACGTGCCGCCGTCCTCGCCGCCGACGACGAAGCGCACCGTCATCCCGATGCGGTGCAGGAAGTAGTCGGACAAGGCGCCGAGCGCCTCGAAGTGGGCGGCGAACCGCTGGGCGAGGCCGCTGCCCCGCGGCGGGTCCGGGAAGTTCGCGTACACGGAGGCGACGTCACCGGCGCGCCGCTCGGCGTACGCGGCCAGGTAGGCGTGCAGGTCTTCCGGCAGCCGGCCGTCGGCGGCTACGTCGTCGCGGTCTCCGAGCAGGCTGAAGCCCTCCCAGTGCGGGTCAGGCTCGACGACGCCGGTGCCGACGTCGATGCGGTCGCCGGGCAGCAGGCGCACCACGGCCTGGTCGCGCAGCCGCGAGCGCAGGTGGGCGGCCGCCTGGCCCGTGTCGGGGAAGATCCCGGGGGGCGCGATCCGGTCGTTGTGCTGGGCGAGTGCCGGGTCGAGGAAGCACGGTGGACCGGCGTACGGCATGACGACCTTCGGCGGGGCGGCGCGGAGGAGGCGGCTCACCGACTTGAACTTGCCGATCCGCTTGTCGGCGCTCATCGACGCGATGACCTCGGCCGGGTACTCGTAGCAGATCGGGTGCCAGGACGCCCCGGACATCTGCACGCCCATGAGGTCGAGCGGGCGGCCCACCTCCTCGACGGCCCGGCGCAGCTGTGCGACCGTGAGGCGGGCGTCGTTGGTGTGCAGGATCGCGTGGCCGGCCGCGAAGACGAGGATCGCCGCGTCGTGGCACATCGGCGACTGCTCCTGGATCACTGTCATCCAGTCGCCGTGGCGGTTGAGCGCGAGCCGCTCCCAGCGGTCCAGCTCGATGACGACGTTGCGGATCCCGGCTGCCCGGATGCGCGAGATCATCTCCGGCGCCGGGTAGCGCGGGATGACGATGCGCACGTTCTCGGGCAGGATCCGCAGCAGGTCGAGGTCGAGGTGGTCGAGGTGCTCGTGGGAGATCGCGACCCAGTCGGCGTCGAGCACGTCGGGCCGCAGCAGGTGCGAGTTGTCGGGGAACGGGAACCACGACCCGAGGAAGGCGCCCTGCGGCGACATCCACGGGTCGCAGAGCATCGTCAGGTGCGGGGCGTCGATGCGCAGCCCCGCGTGTCCCAGTGAGGTCACGACCGGCGCGTTCATGCCTCGATCGTGCGACCGCTCGGTCCCGAGGGGCACCGCCGCGCGGACGACCTTGCCCTACAGCAGGTGCAGTAGGCCGTGCGCCGGTGAACCCACGTGACGCCGCTCCGTTCGACAGGGCATGCTGTGGTCCGACGGACAGGGGATCGAGTGGACCGACATGGAGCGTGAGGGACGGCCGAGCGAGGCGGCCGACGCACTGCTGGAGATGCACGTCGCGGCTGCGACGCTGCGCGGCCGGGTCGAGCAGCTCGTCCTCGACCGGCGGTCCGGACGCTCCACGCCCGGGTTCCGTCTGCTCGGCGAGGGCCTCGAACAGATCGACGCGGGGCTAGCCGCCCTCGAGCCGAGGGCGCGGTCCAGCGTCTGGACGATGCAGCCGCTGCTCTTCTGGGACCCCCGGAACGGCATGATCGCGATCGACGAGCAGACGCGGCAGCGCGGCATCGACATGTGCTTCATCACCGGCGAGCGGAGCGCCGCCGCCAACCCGCTCATCACCTCGGAGATGCCGCACGTCCGGTTCGGTCCGGCGCCGGCGCAGTTCATCCTCATCGACGGGACGACCGCCGTGGTGGGTGGGCCCTTCGGCGGCGATGCCTACCCGACCGCGTGGCTGACCACCCGCGACGACCTCGTCACCGTGGTGCGCGAGGTCTGGGACGGTGCGCTGCCGCAGTCGCGCCCGGGTGTCCCGGACGGGGCCGAGCCGCCGTTCACGTCACGGCAGTGCCACGTCGCGCGCCGGATGGTGCTCGGGGCCAAGGACGCCGCCATCGCACGCGAGCTCGGGGTGTCGGTGCGCACGGTGGCCGCGGAGGTCTCGGCGCTGCTGGACGGACTCGGTGCTGCCTCCCGCGCAGAGGCAGCCCTCATGCTGCGGGGCGGGAGCGATCGTCGGGCCGAAGGACCCCGGCGGGTGCGGGGGAGCGGCGGGCGCTGGGGGCGGTGACGGCCCCGCCGGCCCGCAGGCG
>JAEXXY010000454.1 GCA_023451855.1 Actinomycetes bacterium | reverse complement strand
GTCGGCGGCCTGTTCGGCGGAGGTCGTCGCCCGGGTGATGATGGCGCTCGCGTCGCGGACCATGTCGCGGGAGGACCGGGCACCGGCGCGGTTCGCGGCCGCGGCGGCGACGGCGTCCGGGTCGGCGGCCAGGCCGAGACCGGCGACGGAGTTCGACACGTTCTTCATGGCGGCGGCCTCGGGGCTCAGCTCCTGCGCGCCGGCCTGCCGGACGACGAGGCCGCCGGCGACGGTCGAGGAGAGCAGAGCGACGGGGACGACGAACTGTCGACCCCGTGACGGCTTCGAGGGCGGCCGGTGCCGGCCGGTGTAGCTGTTGTTGCTGGGCACGAAAAACTGACCTATCGGTTCCGGATGCGAGCGCCCAGCGTAACGTGACCGTTTCGTTACGCAAAAAACGGTTGAGAACGCAGGGGGCCAGCGCCGCGGTGGAGGGTTCGCGACTGAGCCCGACCTTAGGGCATCTGTGGCTTCCGTGGCGGTTTTCCACCGCGTGGTTTCGGCGCGCCGCCGTCGGGGGTGTGGCGGGTGCGGAGCGGGCTGACGCCCGGGGTCAGGGTCGCCCCGGTGGTGTCGAGGTGGGCGAGTGCGGCCGAGATGCCGTGCACGACGCTGCTCGTGATCGGGATGCTCATGTGTCCGACGCCGTGCAACGCGATGTTGTGCACGTTGAGGTCGGGGTGGTGCAGGGCCG
The DNA here is from genome assembly GCA_023451855.1 of Actinomycetes bacterium. Taxonomy (GTDB): domain Bacteria; phylum Actinomycetota; class Actinomycetes; order Actinomycetales; family Dermatophilaceae; genus Monashia. Next base: position 3,500 of record JAEXXY010000454.1, on the reverse strand, counting down.
CGTTGCGCTGCGGCACGACGACCTGGTCGAGGTCGGACCAGTACGCGATGAACCGGGTCTGGCAGTCACGCACCGGCCGGGCGAGCTCGGCGAACAGCCGGCTGCGGGGGCGCAGCTGGCGCGTCAGGCCGTTGTTCCAGGCGTAGGCGAGGTAGCTGCCGCGGTGCGGGGTGCCGAGCGTCACGAGCGTGTGCACGTGCGCGTCGCCACCGAGGCGCGTCACGTAGTAGCGGGCGATGAGCCCGCCCATCGAGTGGCCGATGACGTGGATCCGCTCGTAGCCGGTCTCCTCGACGATCCTCTCGACCTCCGCGCCGAGGTCGGCCGCCGCGGCCCGGACGTCGCCGGTGAACAGCGAGTAGTTGATGGTGTCGATGCGCCCGAAGCCGCGTCGTGACAGCCCCCGGCGCAGGACGGTGAAGATCGAGCGGTTGTCGACCATGCCGTGCACGAGCAGGATCGGGGTGCCGGCCGCCTCGACGTCGCTGACGATGAGGCCCCGCTGGCTCGGCGTCAGGTGCCCGACGCGGTAGCCGTCGCGGCGGTCGGAGGCTCGCGCCCCGAGGTGCCCGACGGGCCAGAGCGCCATGTGCAGGCCGATCCACGTGGCCTCGAGCGCCGCGCCGGCCAGGCCGGTGGGCGTCAGCAGGGCAGCGGCGACCTCCCCGACCGCGTCGAGGGCGCTCCTGGCGTTCCTGGCGCCACACGTCCGACGGGCCGGGGCGGACTCGGTTCGTGACGACGTCGTCACGCGCTGGGAGGCACCCACGGCGGTGACGTTACCCCGGGTAATGGGTGGCTAGTCACTTTCGTGCGGCACCTTCGGCGGGTCTGGCTAGAGTTCGGCCCATGAGCGAGACCCCTGGTGCCGTTTCGGCCGACGTCATCCGAGTCGTCGTGGCCAAGCCCGGCCTCGACGGGCACGACCGCGGGGCCAAGGTCGTGGCCCGCGCGCTGCGCGACGCCGGCATGGAGGTCATCTACACGGGGCTGCACCAGACGCCCGAGCAGATCGTCGAGGCGGCGATCCAGGAGGACGCCGACGTCGTCGGTCTCTCGGTGCTGTCGGGGGCGCACCTGACGCTCTTCGCCCGCGTCGTCGAGCTGCTCCGGGAGCGCGACGCGAGCGACATCGTCGTCTTCGGCGGCGGCATCATCCCCGACGACGACATCCCCGAGCTGGAGCGGCTCGGCGTCGCCAAGGTGTTCACCCCGGGTGCGACGACCCGCGAGATCGTCGACTGGGTGCACGCGAACGTCCACCCCGCCTGACGCGTCGCCTGCGTCAGGAGCGTCCCGGGAGCCTGACGCGGCGCCGGCGCCGCCCGGTCAGACGCGGTCCGCGTGATCGGCGGGATCTGCGCGCTCGACGCGGTGGACGCGGTCGACGCGACGGTTCAGCGAGAAGAGCCGGCCGAGCACCGGCATGAGCACGATGTTGAGGCCGTGCAGGACGCCGATGACGAGCAGGATGCCGCCGATGCGGACGAGCTCGGCCTGCACCTGCGGGGCGACGACGGTCTGGGACAGGATGCCCCACGTGTCCTTCGGCGGCCCGAGCTGCACCGTGAAGAGGATGTACGCGGCGAAGATGAGGTAGTAGACGACGTCGGTCAGCACGATGTAGCTCTTGCCGGTCGCCGGGTTGTCGTGGAAGACGTCGGCGGCGTAGGCGCGGCCGAACCGCTTGATGAAGGGGCCGAGCCACACCGCGATGCCGACGAGCACCGCCGTCGTCGCGAGCTCGAGGATCCACCAGGGCATGAGCAGGACTCCGTCCGATCGGGGGGTGAGCAGGAGCACGAGGAGGGCCGCGGCCACGACGGCGACCACCCAGATGGCGACGACGCGCCGGACCTTGCGGCGGCGGCGCTGGTCGTCGTGGACCGACTCGAGGACGCGGCCGAACAGGTCGCGCGAGGGTGGTGGAGGCGCAGCGCCCACGGGTCGCAGGGCCTCCTCGATGAGGTGCTCGATGTCGCTCATGGCGTCTCCCGGAGCGCGACGTGCAGGGCCCGGAGGCCTCGCTGGAGGTGGGTCTTGACGGAGTTCACCGACATGCCGAGGCCGTCGGCGATGTCGGCCGGCGACATGTCGTAGTAGTACCGCAGGGTCAGGCAGTCGCGCTGCCGCCCCGGCAGGGCGCGCAGGGCCTCGATGACCTCCTGGCGGGCGCTGCGCCCGAGCGCGGACTCCTCGGCCGAGGGCACGTCGTCGGGTGCCGGTGGCCGGTGGTGCAGCGAGACCAGCCCTCGGCGGTTGTGGTCGCGGGCCAGGTTGATGACGATCGAGCGCAGGTACGCGGCGGCGCGAGCAGGGTCCCGGACGCGCGACATGGTGCGGCTGAGCCGGATGAACGCCTCCTGCACGAGGTCCTCGGCCGCCGTCTTGTCCTCGACGTAGAACCGGGCCAGGTGCAGCAGCGATGGGGCCTCGGCGTTGAACAACGCGGCGGCCTGGGTGTCGAAGTCGTCGCCGGCCACTCCGGCGGTCACGACCTCAGCAGGGAAGGCATCCATCACCTCGACAGACGGACGACGGATCGGTCGGGGTGACAGGCAGATTCCGAAATCTTTTTTATGCGGTCCCTGTCGCCCCGGATGCCGGCGCGTCCGTCTCCAGTGTAGGAACAACAACACCAGGGAGGGCGTGAAAGCCATGCATCACAGGAGGATTCGCGGAGGAATGGCCGGACTGGTCGCGGCGTCGGGGGTGGTCGCGCTGGCATCGACGGCGGTGGCTGCCGCCGTGGTCGTCCGGTCGTCGGGACAGATGCGCGACTACGACACCGTCGCCGCGGGGCCGTTCGACCACGCGACGGCCCGCGTCCAGCTCGTCGGGCACGGGTCGGGCACGACCGCCGTGCTGCACGTGCGCGGCATCGACCCGTCGGTCGCGGGGCGCACGTTCGGGGCTCACCTGCACGACGGGCCCTGCGCCACGAACCTGCCGGCGCTCGCGTCGGGGCACTACAACGCCGACGCGCACGCCGGCCACCTGCCGCCGGCGGTGTCGCCGGCCACGGAGGTCTGGCTCGACTTCACCGTCGACGACTCCGGTGGGGGCGACTCGAGCGCCGTCGTGCGCTTCCCGGTCCAGCCCGGCGCCCGCTCAGTCGTCGTACACGCTGCGCCGACCAACCCGGTCACCGGTGCGGCCGGGGCCCGGCTGGTGTGCCTGCCGGTGGAGTGGTGACGATGCGTTCGACCATCGTCCGTCGCCGCGCCACGTCGCCCACCGGGCTGCTGTCCGGGCTGGCCACCGGCCTCGCCCTCGGTGCGGCGTGGGGCCTCCTCGCCCGTGCCTTCATGCGGCTGCTTTCCACGACGCCCGAGTTCTCTTGGGCGGGAACGCTGTTCATCCTCGGCCTCAGTGCGCTGCTCGGTGGCGGCCTTGGGCTCGTCGCCGGCGCACGCGCGTCAGGCCGCACGCGGTGGTGGCGGCTCGCGCCGCTACCCGGCCTGCTGCTCTTCGCGGGGCCCGGCCTGCTGCTGCTGCCC
>JAEXXY010000405.1 GCA_023451855.1 Actinomycetes bacterium | reverse complement strand
GAAGGGGGTCGCGTAGTCGACGCCGAGCCCTCCGCCGCTCGCGCGGTCGTTGGCGCTGACCATGACGTCGGCGACGTCGGCCACCGGGGGTGTCCGGTAGCCGCGCCACGCGTGGCGGGGGTCCCAGGCCGGCAGCGGCAGCTCGAGGGCCGCGGGGTCGCGGTCGGGCACCCGCCCGGCGACAACGTGCCGGACGCGTCCGCTCGTGTCGGCGACGAGCCCGCTGTTGACCGGCTCGACCCAGCGCGCGAACGCCGCCTCGACGTCGTCGACGGTGCGGGCCCGCAGCAGCGGCAGCAGCGCCGAGAATCCGAGGTCCCCCTCGACGGAGGTCGGGGTGCGCAGGCTGTAGGCCGTCGGGTGCGCGCGTCGCGGGACCGACGCCGACGCGTCCGCCACGTCCGACGCCTCGGCGGCGGCGCGGTCGAGCTCGGCCTCGAGTCCGGTGACGACCGGCCCGCGACGCGTCACGACGACGGGCACGACGACGTCGTCACCGCCACGCACCCGCACGACCTCGTTCGAGGCGTCGGCCGGCTCCCACCCGTCGACACCGCGTGCCTCCAGGAGGAGCCCGCCCGACGCGTCACGACCGGTGACGCGCAGCGACTCGGTCGTGAGGTCCTGGTAGTCGGCCATGGCGTTGGTGATGCCCCACGCCACGGTGCCGGTGTGCGCGAAGTGCTGGACGCCGGGCACGCCCGGGAAGGTGAATCCGACGACGTCGAGCTCGGGGCAGGCCAGGCCCACCTGCTGGTAGCAGCCGGGCAGCTCGATGGTGCGGTGCGGGTCGCCGGCGATGAGGGGCAGGCCGCCGGCCGTGCGGTGCCCGGCGACGACCCACGCGTTGCTGCCGGAGCGGTCCGAGCCCTCGGTGCGCAGCAGCGGCACGACGTGCGCCCCGAGCCGCTCGGCGACATGGGCGTTGAAGAGCTTCGAGGGGAAGGTGCCGAAGAGCAGGTGGATGCCCCAGAAGATCCCGAGCGGGGTCCACGGCTGCCACGGGCGTGGGGCGGCGGCGTACGCCTCGAGGCCGAGCGCGCGGACCTCTGTGGACCGCGAGAGCCCTTCTGCCAGAGTGGAGTTGACGCCGTCGACGTAGGCCGTGAGCCACACCTGCGTCTCGGGGTCCAGCGTCTCGAAGCAGCGGCGGACCGTGGGCTCCAGGCGCACCTGACGCGCGAACCGGTCCCAGTCCAGGCCGTCGACCCCGACCTGCTCCGCCGTGCGCCCCTCCATCCGCCACCGGTGGTGCTCGATCTGCCAGGCCCGGTCGAGGCCGGTGACCTCTCCTTGGAGCCGGGCCAGCGCGACGACGTCGTCGGCCCACAGGTGCGGCACCCCGAGCGCATCACGACGGACGCGTGCCGTCACCTCGCACCCTTGAGGCGGCCCCAGGCGTGCCAGCGGTCGACCTCGATGTGCGCCGTGACCCGCGGCCGGTCGCGCACCCGGTACGGCTTGCCGGTGTAGTGCCGCGCGATGCGGTCGATGTCGTGGAGGTCGGTGTCGTCGAGGAGCTCGACGACGTGACCCTGCAGGCTCACGTGGGTGATCCAGTCGTCCGGGTCCATCGCACTGAGGGCGACCCGCGGCTCACGGCGCAGGTGGGCCAGACGCGTGCGGCCGGCGTCGAGGTTGACGACGACGCGGCCGTCCTCGAAGAGGTACCACGTGGGCACCGACACGGGCTGGCCGTCGCGGCGCACCGTGCTCATCGTGGCGTGGTTCGGACGGGCGAGGAAGGCAGCGACCTCGCCGGGCAGCGGCGGACGACTCACGACGTGTCAGCCCTGCCCGCCGTGGGACAGGTGGGCCTCGACCTGGCGGAAGAACGCGTCGGCGAGACGCATGTACTGCTGGAGCGTCAGTCGGATGGGGTCGCCCGGCGCGAGGCGCAGCACCGTGCGCGTGGGGTCCAGCGGGGACCGCGGGTCGGCGACGAAGGTGCCGCCGTCCTCCATGAGCGACCGGACGATCGCCCGTACCTCGTCGACGGCGCCGCCGCGCCCGACGAGGGCGCGCGACCGCTCGCCGAAGTAGCCCTCGAGGACGATGAGCATGTTGTTGAAGTACTCGTACTCCAGCGACGCGAGCGCTCCTTCGAGCAGCTCGACGTCGGCGTCGCCGTGGTCGCGCGCCGCCTGGGCGACCTCGCGGAACATGGCCGCCTGGGTCTCCGATCGGGAGCGGCACGCGTCGACGTAGTCCTGCTCACTGTCGTCGTAGTCACGCATGCCGGCCATGGGATCAGCGTAGCCACGCCGCCGCGGTGCGGGGCGATACCTTGGGCGCATGGCGGATCGGCGAGAGCGCAACGTGCTCGGCGGCGCCCTCGAGCCTTGCGGCACCGACCCGCTCACCGGCTTCTACCGCGACGGCTGGTGCACGACCGGGCCCGAGGACCGCGGCAGCCACACGATCTGCGTCATCGCGACCCGCGAGTTCCTCGACCACCAGCGCGCCGTCGGCAACGACCTCGTGACGCCGCGGCCGGAGTGGCGTTTCCCCGGGCTGTCCCCGGGCGACCGGTGGTGCGTCGTCGCCGCGCGCTGGCTCCAGGCCCAGCAGGACGGCGTCGCGGCCCCGGTGTTCCTCGCCGCGACGCACGAACGCGCACTCGAGGTCGTGCCCCTGCAGCTGCTGCAGGACTACGCCGCCGACATCCCCGACGACCCGAGCTCGCTGCTGTGAACGCGTCGACGCTCTTCACCGCCGTCGCCACCCCTGAGCGGCGCACAGCATCCGATTCGGTCGTTCGGCCCCGAAACCGGCCATGACGTGACGACAATCATCGGGCCGGGCACCGCTGCCCGGCGACCGAGGCCCGGCGACCGAGGGAGGCGACCGTGCACCCAGCCCGCGCTGCGGCTGTCGCCGTGCTCGGCCCCGCCCTGGCCGTGGCTCTGGCCGTCAGCGTGTCCGCGTGCTCCTCGGGGAACCCGTCGGTCGAGCTCAGCCAGGCGCCGCAGGGTGCCGGGGTCCGCGACACGGTGAGCGTCACGGTGACGGACACGCAGACCGTCACTCAGACGGCGACGATCCCGGTGACCTCGACGGTCACGGTGCGGGCCACCCCGACCGTGACGGTGACGCTGCTGCCCGCTCCCGCGCTGACGAGCAGCGCGCTCTTCAACCGTGCGACGGCCCTGACCGGGTACGCGGCACTGCTGTCGGACATCCGCGCGCTCGACGCGATCCCGTTGAGCGGGAACACGGCCGCCGTCCGCCTCGACACGATGACCCGTCACTTCGCCGCCCTCGCCGCCGGCGGCTCCCCGCCCGGCCTCGACGCGCCGACCTACTACTCGCGACTGTCCTCCCTCCGGCTCTTCACCGACGCCGCCACGCGGGAGGCGGAGGCGGGGTCCCCGCAGGCAGCGGCCCGGTATGCCGTCATCCGTCAGGAGACGGGCACCTTCCTCGCGCTCGTCAACGGGGCCCTGTCGACGAGGTTCACGCTCCCGGCCCCGACGCCAGCGCCGACAACGAGCCGGTGAACCCGCCCCACGCCGTGGCCGAGTTCCGACGCCGACGGTCGGCACGCGTGTCCGCCACCGGTCGCCCGCCAGGGGGCGTCACTCCCGCCGCGGCGCGGCGCGCGATGGGGTGAGGTCGACGAGGTGCAGGTGGAGGGTGCCGCCGGTCGGGGCGGGGTAGCTGCGCCCGAGCTTGGGTCGTGGTCGGCGGGGCCGGGTCGGCGCTTCGACGCGGGCTGGTCTGGGCGGTGAGGATGGCTGTGTGGCTGGGCCGATGGGCCAGCCCTGCCGGGTGTGGAACCGGAGCCCGTCCGTCCTGCCCGGGCGGGTGGGGTCGCCGGTGATGGTGTACTCGCCGCGGTGGTGGCTGTCGTGGTGGAAGGTGCACAGGCAC
>JAEXXY010000369.1 GCA_023451855.1 Actinomycetes bacterium | reverse complement strand
ATGAAGTCGCGGATGTCCGGGTGGTCGACGTCGAGCACGACCATCTTGGCGGCGCGACGCGTCGCGCCGCCCGACTTGATGGTGCCGGCGGACGCGTCAGCGCCACGCATGAAGGAGACCGGGCCGGAGGCCGTGCCACCGGAGGAGAGCAGCTCCTTGGAGGAGCGGATGCGCGAGAGGTTGAGGCCGGCGCCCGAGCCGCCCTGGAAGATCTTCCCCTCCTCCTTGTACCAGTTGAGGATGGAGTCCATCGAGTCGTCGACCGCGAGGATGAAGCAGGCCGAGACCTGCTGCGGCGACTTGGTGCCGACGTTGAACCACACCGGCGAGTTGAACGAGAAGACCTGGTGCAGAAGCGCCCACGTCAGCTCGTGCTCGAAGACCTCGGCGTCGTCGGGCGAGGCGAAGTAGCCGTTGCTCTTGCCGGCGGCGACGTAGGTGAGCACGACGCGGTCGATGAGCTGCTTGAGCGACACCTCTCGCGCCGGGGTGCCGACCGCGCCGCGGAAGTACTTGGTGGTGACGATGGTGCTCGCGTTGACCGACCAGAAGTCGGGGAACTCGACCCCGCGCTGCTCGAAGATCGTCTCGCCCGTCTTCCAGTTCTGCTGGACGACGTCGCGCTTCTCCCACGTCACCTCGTCGTACGGGTGGACGCCGGGCGTGGTGTAGATGCGCTCGATCTTGACGCCCTTGGCGCCTGCCTTCGAGCGAGATGTGCGGTTACCGATCTCCGTCATTTCCTGCGGCCTCCCTGACCGTGTGCGGGCCCGCCCCGGGCCCGAGTGCTCGTCGTGTCGTTCGGTGCCAGTGTCTCGCCGGGGTCTGACAGTCCCCTTGTGGGTGTGGGCGATTCGTGTGGAGGGTGGTTACCGCTGCGCGCCGAGCTCGGGGTGGGCGTCTGGGCCCGTCCCGAGCGCGTCACGTTCGGCTCGAAGGAGCGCGATGGCCCCTTCGAAGTCCTCGAGGCTCTCCCAGGCCTGGTAGACGCTGGCGAACCTGAGGAAGGCGACCTCGTCGAGCTCTCGGAGCGGCTCGAGGACGGCCATGCCGACCTCGTGCGCCTCGATCTCGGCGTTTCCCTGCGAACGGATGGCTTCCTCGACCTTCTGGGCGAGCAGCGCGAGGTCGTCCTCGGTGACCGGTCGGCCCTGGCAGGCCTTGCGGACGCCGGAGAGGACCTTGACCCTGCTGAACGGCTCGGTGACGCCGGACCGCTTGATCACGTTGAGGCTCGAGGTCTCGAGCGTCGTGAAGCGGCGGTTGCACTCGGGGCACTGGCGGCGGCGGCGGATGGCCGCACCGTCGTCGGTGGTTCGTGAGTCGATGACCCGCGAGTCGGTGTGCCGACAGAACGGACAGTGCACGACGGGTCACCTCCCTCTCCCTAAGCCCAGTCGTAGGAACGCTCCTGGTCGTCTCCGTATGCCCTCCACGATGCCTGTCCTGGCCTTGGGTCGGTGTTCGTGGGACCGGCCCGGGCTGGGGATGGATCTGTGGATGAACTGGGGACGACCTGTCCATAACCCCCGTTTGGTTGGGGACTACATGTGGACGTCTTACATCTGTGTAACTACTAGATGTAGGGGTAACTGTGGCAGGTCGTGACGTGCGTCGCAAGCACTTCGGAAAAACCCGGCGCGGCGCGTCGCTGACCTGCACGAACGCCACGGGAGTCCCACCCGCCCCGGCGTGTCGCGAGACGCCGGACCCCAAGATGTTGGGGTCGCCTACCGTAGCGACTCCCCCATGTGGCGCCGCTTAGGGGTGGTGGCTCGGGGTGGCTCCGTGGTGGCTCAGCGCACCCGACATGCCCCGACACGACAGGCCGGCGACACACCCCACCCCAGGATGCGCCGCGGCCCTCCCGTGTCAGAAGATCGGCACGTGACACAGCGGACACTCGAGGAGCCGGCGCAGCTGCGCGACCTCGCTCTCGGCAGGTACCGGGTGCTCGACAGCACGCCCAGCCGGGACCTGCAGGCGCTGGTCGACATGGCGGCGCAGATCTGTACCGTGCCCAACGCCGCGATCAACCTCATCACCTCGACCCATCAGCACCAGGTGGCGGCCTTCGGGTTCGAGGCCGCGATCTGCATGCGCGAGGACTCGATGTGCGCCGTCGTCCTCGAACGGCCCGAGCCGGTCGTCGTGCGCAACGCCGCGACTGACGAGCGCTTCCACGACAACCCGTTCGTCACCGGAGCCCTCGGCGACGTCCGCTTCTACGCGTCCGCACCCCTGACGACGCCCGGGGGCGTCATCATCGGCCGGCTGTGCGTCTTCGACGGTGAGCCGAGGACGCTGACCCCGAAGCAGGAGCACGCGCTCACCGTGCTCGCGGACCGGATCGTCGACGTGCTCGAGCTGCGACTGCGCAGCCGCGAGCTCGAGGAGTCGCTCTCGGACCTCACCGCCGCGCGCGACGAGCTGCGCCGCTCGAACGACCTCCTGTCGGTCTTCGCCGGCCAGGTCAGCCACGACCTGCGCAGCCCGCTGTCGGCCATCATGGCGAGCGCGGAGATGCTCGGGCAGCGCGAGTCCGTCGCCCAGGACCCGCTGGCCGCACGCCTGGTCGGCACGACGTTCCGTGCCTCGACGCGGATGGCGGGGCTCATCGAGGAGATCCTGACGCACGCGCAGGTCGGGGCCCGCCTCGAGCGCACCGAGACCAGCCTCGACGCCGTGCTCGCGGACGTCCTGACCGATCTCGGTCCCAGCATCGAGCACGCGAGCGCGACCGTCATGGCCGAGCCCCTGCCGACCCTGTGGGCCGATGGCGCCCAGCTCTACTCGGTGCTGCTGAACCTCGTGTCCAACGCCCTCAAGTACACCCGTCCGGACGTCGATCCCGTCGTGACGGTCACCGCGCGCGAGCACGAGGACCGCTGGCGGATCACCGTTCAGGACAACGGGGCCGGCATCGACGACGTTGACCGCGAGGGCATCTTCCGGCTCTTCACCCGGGTGTCCACCGACGTCGAGGGCAGCGGGATCGGGCTTGCAACCTGCAAACGCATCGTCGAGGTGCACGGGGGCTCCATCGGCGTGGACCCGGCTCCCGACGGCGGCTCGCGCTTCTGGTTCGAGCTGCCCGCAGCCGCTCCTGGCGTCGACGAACCCTGAAGGCCGGGCGCCGGGGCCAACTCACAGGGTCGGCATCGTGATGCACGCCCGTTCGACGGGCGACTGCTGGACGACGAGGTCGCGCCGCCCGACGGCGACCGCCACGAGGTTGTCGGCGCTCACGGTGCCCGCCCGCAGGTACTGGGAGTGGCCCGCTGACGTCCGTGACGGGACGTCCGCGCCGGAGCCGATGCCCCGCCAGAGGTTGCACGCCGCGGTCGGATCCTTCAGTGCCGTCGTCGACAGCGAGACGGCACCCCCGACCGTGTCGGGGTGGCGGCCGAACAGCGGCCACCCGGGACGCGCGACGAGATCGTGCCCTCCTTCGAGGACGTTGAACGCCCCAGCCTTGAGTCCGGTGCGCTCGATCCGGTCGAAGGGAACGCCCGGCGACCCGAACACGGCGACGTCGTCGATCGGGCTGTCCTGCAGCAGAGCGTTGCCCGCCAGGACCGACCCGTAGGAGTGCGCCCAGACCGCCTGGTGCACGGGCTCGTCGCGCGCCGCGGCCAGACCGGTGACGAAGGCGGCGAGCTCATCGGCGTTGTCGCGGGCGATCTTCGGGTTGAGGACGCTCCGGTCGATGCTCGTGATGATCTCGTGGGGCTGCGGAGCCTCGTACCCCATCCACGTCACGATCGCAGTGTCGGCGGCCCCTCCTTCGCGCAGAGCCTGCTGACGCAACGGCGTGAACCAGTCGTCGTACCGTGCGAGGTCGTCGCGGGGCTTCGTCGACAACCCTCCGACGAACGTCACCACGTGCTCTGCCGTGTCGACATCACCCTGGGCAACAGCGACCTTGACCTCGCGCCCCCTGGCGTCGAGGAACAGGAGGTGCCGCGGGACACCGTTCCGACGCCCGAGCACCTCGCGCACGGCGCGCAGGTCCTCGACCCGGCGCCGTGCAGTCCCCAGCACGTCGACCCCGAGCACGTTCGCCGGGTGCTCCCCCTCGGCGACCAGGGCGGCAGCTGCCGCTCGCTCTGCCTCAGCAAGGAGAACGAGGTTGGCCTCGTGGCGCGCCGGGGCCGGGATGCCGTCGCGCGGCCCCACCCAGTGGGGGTGGTTACGGATCACGGACCGGCGCTCCCCGTCGGTGAGACATCGCCACCATGCCGCGGACGCGTAGGCACCACTGGCGTCGTGGAGCACCACCGGCGGCGCGGGTACGGGAAGGGCTCCCCCGGCCGCGAGGACCGGGGCTGCCGCCGGACCACCGCGCGCCACAGCGATCAGGTCGCCGGCCAGACGGGCATCGAGGTCAGTTGCGAGGCGGACGGCCTGTCGTAGGTAGGTGTGCACCTCGTCGCGCAGCAGCACGTCACGGCGCGCCCGATGGGCTTCAAGCACCGGGTCGAGCCCGGTGGCGCGGACCGGCAGGAAGAGGGTGCCCTCGTGGTCGAGCCACGCGCCGTCGGCGGCCGCCCGCTGGTCGGCCCGGGCGAGCAGGTCCTGAGCGGCGCGCACGCGGGTGGCCGCCTGGTTCAGGGAGATCGACGATGCGGCGAGGCACGCACCGAGCCGGCCGAGACCGGCGACGAGCGCCGCCGCCCTCACGGCCGCTGCCGCCGCGGCGGGACC
>JAEXXY010000347.1 GCA_023451855.1 Actinomycetes bacterium | reverse complement strand
GGTGGCCACGGGCTCGGGAGCCGGCCGGTCGCGTCGCTGCGCGAGCACGTCGTCCTCCGTGGGCTCGCCCAGCGCGTAGGCGGCGTCGCGGATCGGTCGGTAGCCGGTGCAGCGGCACAGGTTGCCGGACAGGGCGTGCAGGTCGAAGCCGTTGGGGCCGTGGTCGTGGGCGTCAGCCGCCGCCTGGACACCCTCGACCGCCCCGTCGTGCGCGTCGCACCGGTCGGGGCGGTAGTACTCGGCGGCCATGCTGCAGACGAACCCGGGCGTGCAGTAGCCGCACTGCGACCCGCCGCGCACCGCCATCTCGTGCTGCACGGGGTGCAGGTGGTCGGGGCTGCCGAGACCCTCCGCCGTGACGACCTCCTGGCCGTCGAGTGAGGCCGCCGGGACCAGGCACGCGTTGATCGCCGTCCACGTCGTCGTGCCCTCGGCGCCGTCGATCGCGGGACGGGCGACGAGCACCGAGCACGCGCCGCACTCACCCTCGGCGCACCCCTCCTTGGCGCCGGTGAGGCCGCTCGCCCGGAGCACGTCGAGCGCGCTCGTCCAGGCCGGGACTCCGGCGAGATCGACCGGTCGGCCGTTCACCGTGACGGACGGGGAGCCAGCGGACTCCGGACTGACCGGGCTCGCTGCGCCGGGGGTCGGGGCCGCGGGTGCGGCGGGAGACAGGGACGCCATCGTCAACTCCTCGTGGTGCGTCGTGCACCGTTCGGACCGGCCCGGACGGGTCGGCCGCATGGTTGGAGTGAACCGAACCGCCGGTTATCCATGCCGAACAGCGGTCGGGCGCTGCATCGATGGTACGCGCGAGGGCGTGCCGGAGGAAGGGTTCGGACTCCAGTTCTTCCGCGATGTGGACTAAGGGTTCCGTTCAGAGGAACTGTCGCGAGAGCTTCGCGTGCCGGTTGACGTCCTTGTAGAGCAGGTACCGGAACCGGCCGGGACCGCCCGCGTAGCAGGCCTGGGGGCAGAACGCGCGCAGCCACATGAAGTCGCCCGCCTGCACCTCCACCCACTCGTGGTTGAGCAGGTACATCGCCTTGCCCTCGAGCACGTAGAGCCCGTGCTCCATGACGTGCGTCTCGGGGAAGGGGATGACCGCGCCGGGCTCGAAGCCGACGATCGTCACGTGCATGTCGTGGCGCACGTCGGCCGGGTCGACGAAGCGCTTCGTCGACCACGCACCGTCCGTACCGGGCATGGGGACCGCGTCGACATCCCGCTCGTGGGTCACGAACGCGTCGGGTGGCGCTATGCCGTCGACCGGCTCGTACGCCTTGCGGATCCAGTGGAAGGTCGCCGCCTCGGCTGCGTCGTCGTCGACCCGCAGGCTCCAGCGTGCCCCGGGCGGGAGGTAGGCGTACCCGCCGGGCTCCATGACGTGTTCGTCGAGCCCGATGGCCAGGCGCACCGAGCCGCTGACGACGAAGAGCACTCCCTCCGCGGCCGCGTCGGGCTCGGGCCTGTCGCTGCCGCCACCGGGTGAGACCTCGACGACGTACTGCGAGAACGTCTCGGCGAAACCCGACAGCGGCCGCGCGATGATCCACGTGCGCGTGCGTTCCCAGTAGGGCAGGACGCTGGTGACGATGTCGCGCATCGTGCCGCGTGGCAGCACCGCGTACGCCTCGGTGAAGACGGCGCGGTCGGTCGTCAGGTCGGTCTGGGCGGGCAGGCCGCCCTTCGGGGCGTAATAGCGGGGGGTGCTCATGCCTCTCCTCTGCTGATGAGCCGGCCGCGCGGGTCGGCGTCGAGGTCGATGGGGGCGCCGGCCAGCCACGTGCGGCGCACGACGCCGGTCAGGCTGCGGCCGGCGTAGGCCGACACGGGGTTCTTGTGCTCCAGCGATCCGGGGTCGACGACGAACGCCTCGTCGGGGGCGAGCACGGCGAGGTCCGCGTCGGAGCCGACGGCGATGCGTCCCTTCCGCTCGAGCCCGACCTGTCGGGCAGGCGCCTCCGCCATCCAACGGACGACGTCGGGCAGGCCGAGCCCGCGCTCGCGCGCGCCCGTCCACGCGGCGGCCAGACCGAGCTGGAGCCCGGCGATGCCACCCCAGGCCGTGCCGAAGTCGCCGCTGTCGAGGGCCTTGAGGTCGGCCGTGCACGGTGAGTGGTCGGTGACGACGAGGTCGATGTCGCCGTCGATGAGTCCCTGCCACAGCCGCTCGCGGTTGGCCGACTCGCGGATCGGGGGGCAGCACTTGAACTCGGTGGCGCCCTCGGGCACGTCCTCGGCCGTGAAGGTGAGGTAGTGGGGGCACGTCTCGACACCGAGGCGGACGCCGTCGGCCCGTGCCGCGTGGATCGCCGGGAGCGCGTCCGAGCTCGACAGATGGAGCACGTGGGCGCGTCCGCCGGTGCACCGCGCCTGCTCGATGACCTGGGCGATCGCGAGGTTCTCCGCCTCGCGTGGCCGCGAGTGCAGGAACCCGGAGTAGGCCCGGCCGTCGGACGGCGGCGCGTGGTCGATGGTGTGGGCGTCCTCGGCGTGCACGATCATGAGCGCACCGATGCGTGCGGTCTCGGCCATGGCCGCCGCGAACGCGTCGGGCTCGAGGGCCGGGAACTCGTCGACGCCCGAGTGCAGCAGGAAGCACTTGAAGCCGAAAACCCCTGCGGCGTGGAGCGGTTCGAGGTCGGCGAGGTGGTCGGGCACGGCGCCGCCCCAGAAGCCGACGTCGACATAGGCCTGGTCGCGGGCGACCTCCTGCTTGGTGCGCAGCGCCTCGACCGTCGTCGTCGGCGGCACCGAGTTGAGCGGCATGTCGACGATCGTCGTGACACCGCCACGGGCCGCCGCGCGCGTCGCGCTCGCGAAGCCCTCCCACTCGGTTCGGCCCGGCTCGTTGACGTGGACGTGCGTGTCGACGAGCCCGGGCAGGAGCACCTCGTCGTCGGCGAGCTCGACGACCGAGGCCGCATCGAGGTCGCCCTCGGCTGCGCCCGCGGCCGCGGCGTCGAGGGTGGCACCCGTGAGGACGAGCGCGATGCGACCCTCGCGCAGGCCGACGAGGGCCGCCGTCTCGGCGCCGTCGACGACGGCGCGGGGGGCGCGGATCAGCGTGTCGAGAGCCATGCGGCCGACTCCTTCGTCGTGGTCTCGTGTCCGACCGTATGCCGTGCGGCGGCGATCGGGGAGCGTTGTCGCCCCAGCGCGCCGCCGTCGGCCTCGACGACGTCGCCGTCGCGCAGGTACGGACGCGGCTCGGCGGCCGCCATCGCGACGCCGGCCGGCGTGCCGGTGATGACGACGTCACCGGGCTCCAGGGTCATGAGGCTGCTGACGTGGGCGAGGCAGGCCGCGACGTCGTGCACCATGTCGTCGGTCCAGCCGTCCTGGCGTCGCCCGCCGTTGACGGTGAGGGTGAGGCGGACGCCTGTGCCGTCCGGGGCGGGCATCGCGTCGGGCAGCACGAGCCAGGGCCCGAGCGGGCAGTAGGTGTCGGCGCACTTGCCGGGGGTCCACGTGGCGGCTCCCCCCAGCTGGAGGGTGCGGTCCGTCAGGTCGTCGGCGAGGGCGTACCCGGCCACGGCGTCGAGCGCGTCACCGGGCGAGGCGCGCCGCAGGACACGCCCGAGGACGACGGCGAGCTCGACCTCGTGGTCGGTGGTCGTGGAGCCGTCGAGCAGGCGCACGGTGTCGGCGGGCCCGCAGACCGACGTCGAGGCCTTGAGGAAGACGACCGGCTCGGCCGGCTCGGCGGCCCCGATCGCGGCGGCGTGGCACCGGTAGTTGAGGCCGATGCCGACGACCTTCCCGGGGCGCGCGACGGGCGGACCGAAGCGGGCGGACGCGCCGTCCGGCACGGGGGAGAGGCGCGCCCACCGGATGGCGTCGCGCACGACGGAACCGCCTGTGGCCGTGAGCAGCTCGAGGAAGGCGGCGTCGATGTCGTGGGTCAGGGGCGACAGGTCGAGCAGTGACCCGTCGGGCGCCTCGACGACCGGACGTTCGTGGCCCGGGGTGCCGACGCGTGCGAGCCTCATCGGCCCGACTCGTTCGCGCTGTGCGCCCCGCC
>JAEXXY010000328.1 GCA_023451855.1 Actinomycetes bacterium | reverse complement strand
CGGGGGGGGGGCCGGGTGGCGGGCCGCCCGACGGCGCGGGGAGGCGGCGGGAGGAGTCGTCGCGTCCCGTCTCAGCAGCTGCTGCCGGCAGCGGGATGCCAGCACGCTGGGTGTCGACAGCTGGGTGTCAGCAGTTGGTGCGGGTGAAGTAGTCGGTCGTGTAGTACTGCACCCACGTGGCGTTGCCGAACTTGATGCTGACCGGCGAGCCGTCGGCGCGCTGCTCGTAGTGCAGGTGCGACGAGCTCTGGCCACCGGACTTGCCGACCGTGCCGATCGTCGTCGTGTCCTGGACGTTCTGGCCCACGCTGACGTTGATGGTGTTCAGGTGCGCGTAGAGCGTGCTCCAGCCGTTGCCGTGGTCGATGATGATCCGGTTGCCGTAGCCGCTGCCGACGTTGCCGGCCGCGGAGACGCGACCGTCGGCGCTGGCCTTGACGGCCTTGCCCAGGTCGAAGTCGCCCGAGCCCTGGTTGAAGTCGATGGCACGGTCCGGGTTGTGGCCCTGCCAGGTCTGGCCGCGCCACTCCTGCTGGCACGTGAACGGCACCTTGAGCAGCGGGCGGGTGCCGGCGGCGTCGGCGTGGACGGCGGTGGCGGCCCCGATCGCGGCGAGGGCGGCGGCGGCGACGGCGGTGCGCTTGACGCGCAGGGACATGGTCATGATGTTTCTCCTTCGTGAATTCTGCGGGCCTTCCCCTGGGGAGTGGGACCCGGGCTCCTCGCCCCTGATTCGAGGAGCCCGGGATCGTGAAATGCCGTTCGGCCCTTTCACCGCCACTCGCGCTAGGGGAGTACCGCGAGGTGGCTTGGAGCAAAGGTCTGGCGCGGCGCTAACAATTCGTTAACCGGCATTTTCGATCCGGCTCGAGGACGTCCGGACGCCGCAGCCCGCCGCGATCCCGCCCCCGCCCTCGCGGCCCGACGGACGCCCGATCCGGTATCAATGTCCCTGTGCAGTTCCGGGTGCTCGGGCCGGTGGAGGCCCTCGACGACGACGGGGGCCCGATCCGTCTCGGCAGCGGCCGCGAGCGCCTCGTGCTCGGGCTGCTGCTCGTCGGCGCCGACCGGCTCGTGCCGACCGAGCAGCTCATCGACTCGCTGTGGGGCGACCCGCCACCGACCGCGCGCCAGCAGCTGCAGAACCTCATCGCCGGCCTCCGCCGGAGGTTCGCGGCCCACGACCCCGGGCTCGTCACGACACGGCCCTTCGGCTACGAGCTGCGGATGGGTCGGCACTCCCTCGACCTCACCGAGTTCCGCAGCCACGTCGCGCAGGCCAGGGCCCAGCGCGCGGCCGGCGACGAGCACGACGTGGCCCGGGCCGCCGGGCGCGCCGTGGCCCTCTGGCTCGGCGAACCGCTCAGCGACGCCGTGCCGGCCAGCTCCGACTCGGGCACCGAGGCCCTGACGCAGGGTCTGGCCGAGGAGCGCAAGGTCGCCGTCGAGATGCTCCTCGAGGCCCTCGCCGCCGGAGGGCGTCACGAGGAGGTGCTCGAGGCCGCGACCCGTCACCTGCAGTTCGACCCGTGGAACGAGCGCCTGCACGAGCACCGCATCCGGGCCCTTGCCGCCACCGGGCGTCGGCAGGAGGCGAGCGACAGCTACCGCCAGGTTCGTCGGCTCTTCCTCCACGAGATCGGTGTCGAGCCGGGTCGCGCCCTGCGCGACCTCAACACCCAGATCCTCGGCGGCGCGCCCGTGACGACGGCGCCCGCCCGGCGGCGGCCGGTGCCGCGCGAGCTGCCGGCCATGACCTGGACGCTCGTCGGTCGCGAGGCGCTGCTCGACACCGTCGCGACCCAGCTCGCCCGGTCCGACGGCCGGTCCGAGGCACGATCGGAGACCCGTCCCGGGGGGCATCCGGCCGGCCCGCCGACCATCGTCGTGCTCGTCGGCGTCGGTGGCGTCGGCAAGACCGCGCTCGCGACGGCCCTGGGTCACCAGCTGGCCGACCACTTCCCCGACGGCACCCTGCACGCCCACCTCGGTGCCGGACCGTCGGGGGCAGCCGACGGGCACGAGGTCGTCGGCCGCTTCCTGCGCGCCCTCGGCGTCGACAACGGCGCGGTCCCGGCCGACCCCGACGAGCGGGTCGCCCTGTACCGCAGCACGATCGACCGCAAACGGGTGCTGGTGGTGCTCGACGACGCGGCGAGCGAGGCCCAGGTGCGCCGGCTGCTGCCGACCGCGAGCGGCTCGGCCGCCGTCGTCACGTCGCGCTCCAAGCTCGCCGGTCTACCGGGCGTCCACCGGCACACCATCCCGCCGCTGCGGCCCGACGACGCGACCTCGATGCTCGCCGAGCTGTCCGGGGCCGCGCCGGGCGACCGTGACGAGCCGGCGCTGCTCGCCGAGATCGGCACCCTGTGCGGCCACCTCCCGCTCGCCCTCTGCGTCGCCGCCGCCAAGCTGGCCACGAACGAGCACCTCGACCTCACCGACCTGCGCGACCGCCTGAGCCGCGAGCACGCCCGTCTCGACGAGCTCGCGACATCGACGTCCGCGCGAGCATCTCGACGTCGGTCATCGACCTGTCCCCAGCCGCGGCCCGGCTCTTCCGCCGCCTCGCCCTCGCACCATCCGGCGACTGGCCGGGGTGGGTGGCCCCGCTCCTCCTCGACGCCGAGCACCCCGCCCCAC
>JAEXXY010000313.1 GCA_023451855.1 Actinomycetes bacterium | reverse complement strand
CGTCCGGGGTGACGGGGCGCGGCTCGTCCGACGCGACGGGTGACGACGCGTCCGACGCGTCGGGTGACGACGCGTCCGGCCCCGCGGTGCCGCGCGACCAGGTGGTGCTGCGGCGGGGGCGGGTCCTCGTCATGAACCGCATGGAGGTGAGCAAGGACGGGCGGCCACTCGGGTCGGTGACGACCCTGCGTGACCGCACCGAGCTGGCCGACCTCGAGCGGGAGATCGGGTCGTTCCGCAGCACCACCGAGCTGCTCCGGGCACAGGCGCACGAGTTCGCCAACCAGCTGCACACCATCTCGGGGCTCATCCAGCTCGGCGAGTACGACGAGGTCGTCGGCTACGTCGACTCGGTGAGCGAGCACCGGGCCCAGCTCGACGTCGCCGTGTCCCGACGCGTCCGCGACACCGCGATCGCGGCCCTGCTCATGGCCAAGGCGGCGCAGGCCACCGAGCGACGCGTCGAGCTGCGGGTGTCCGACGAGACGTCCCTCGGGCGCCTCGCCCAGCGCGACTCGGCCGACGTGTCCGCGGTGGTCGGCAACCTCGTCGACAACGCCATCGACGCCGCGGCCACCGCTGCCGGGCCGGACCGCTGGGTCGAGCTGACGATCCGCCAGGACGCGTCGGCCGTCGAGGTCAGCGTCGTCGACTCGGGCCCGGGCGTCGCGCCCGAGGTCGTCACCGAGGTGTTCACCCACGGGTTCACGACGAAGGCCGCGCAGGCCGGCGAGCGGGGCATCGGACTGGCGCTGACGCGTCTGATCTGTCAGCGTCGGGGCGGCGAGGTCGACGTCGAGAACACCCCCGACGGCGCCCGGTTCGTGGCCCGCCTCACCGTCGAGGCCGGCGCGCCGCTGGCGGAGGAGAAGCGATGATCAGCGTGCTCGTCGTGGACGACGACTTCATGGTGGCCCGGATCCACCGCGGGTTCGTCGAGCGGGTCGAGGGGTTCGAGGTGGTCGGCACCGCGCGCTCCGGCGACGAGGCGCTCGCTCTCGTCGGTGAGCTCGAGCCCGACCTCGTGCTGCTCGACCTCTACCTGCCCGACGCGTTCGGCCTCGACCTCGTGACGCGGATGCGGGCGTCGGGGGCGTCGTGCGACGTGCTCGTCATCACCGCGGCCAAGGAGGCCGACGCCGTGCGCCGTGCCGTGCGCGAGGGCGTCGTCGGCTACCTGCTCAAGCCGTTCGCGTTCCCCGACCTCGAGCAGCGGCTCCAGACGTACGCGTCGGAACGGGCCCGCGGTCTCGCCGACGACGACCTGACGCAGGCGCAGATCGACGCGGCGTTCGTGTCGGGGCCGGGCGGCACGCGTCCGGCGGTGCCGCTGCCCAAGGGCCTGAGCGCCGAGACCGCCGAGGCCGTGGCCGTCGCGCTGCGCGAGGCGGGCGACACGCTGTCGGCCACGGAATGCGCTGAGGCCGTGGGGATCTCACGGGTCAGCGCGCGTCGCTACCTCGAGCACTTCGCGTCAGGCGGTCAGGCCGACGTGTCGCTGCGCTACGGCGCCACCGGTCGCCCCGAGCGTCGCTATCGCTGGGCCTGAACGGCCGGCGACGACGCCCGGGGCCCGCGTCAGCGGACGGTGACCCTGCGCAGTGCGCTGCTCGACCCGACGAGGGTCGACGAGCCGCGGTAGACCCACATGTAGTCGACCGACGCGGCCGGCTTGTGCGCGTAGGAGAACGCGCCCGTGGAGCTCGAGGTGCGGGTCGCCGTGAGGGTCCACGTCGAGCTGCCGACCCGGCGCCAGTACAGCTGCACCGTGGCGCCGCCGACGCCCTTGCCGGTGTCCTTGCGCACGACCCTGCCGCTCAGAGTGACCGCATAGCCCTTGCGGACCGTGCTGACGTTGGAGGTCATCGACTCCACGGTGCCGACGATCCGCCCCACCGAGGCCGCGCTGTAGTGGCCGGTGCGGTCCTTGACCCAGATCCGGAAGGTGTACGTCGTGCCCTGGGCGAGGGAGACGGTCGCCTTCGTCGCGGTGCCGGCGTACGCGCTCGTGCCGGACGCGACGTTGGCCGGCGGGGTGGTGCCGGCGGCCATCCGCACGATGTAGCGGTCGAGGTCGTTGACGTGCGGCGCCGTCCACGTCAGGGTCGCCGCGCGCAGGGCGCCGGTGGCCTTGAACGCGCCCACGGCCGGCGGCGCGGTGTCGAGGGTGCGGAAGGTGCTGGAGTACGCCGTGGTCATCGACGCGCCCGAGGTGTCCTTCACCCCGGAGACGTTGAGCCGGTAGGGCGCCCAGTCGTAGAGCACCGTCGAAGGCTTGACCGTGGCGGTGCGCTTGGCGGCGTCGTAGGAGACCGTGGCGGGGACGGCGGCACCGGTACGGCCGTTGACGAGTCGCACCGTCGAGGCACTGACCGTGGACGGGACGGCGTCGCGCACGAAGGTCACCGTCGGCGCCGTCGTGATCGGCAGCCCGCTGCCGAAGTCGGCCGGCCACGCGCTGCGGACGAACTGCGGTGCCACAGCGGGCGTGAGGCCGCCGGCGTTCGAGAGCACCTCGACACCGGTGTACGGCGCGACCACGGCGTCGACCCGCCCGTCTCCGGTGACGTCACCGACCGCGAGCGCGGTGGGGTCGTAGTGCGAGATGTACGAGGTGAAGCTGCCGCTCGCCGGGCGCAGGGTGCCGTCGGAGCGCTGCTCCAGCACGCTGACGGTGGCGAAGCCGCTGTGCGTGACGACGAGGTCGGTGCGCCCGTCGCCCGTGAGGTCGGCGGCCGCGAGCGAGGCCGGGATGTCGGGGATCTCGGTGCTCGTCGGCGTCGCCGGCAGCGTGCCGTCGGACGCCTGCCGCCACACGACGAGACGGCTCGACGGGCGGTTGCCCCCACCGGCGGTGGCCAGGTCGAGCCGGCCGTCGCCGTTGACGTCGGCGACGACGATGCCGCTGGCGCCGGTGTCGGCGGGAAGGGAGTGCCTGGTCGCTGCCCAGCGTCCGGCGCGGTTGTGCAGCACGAGGACCGAGCCGAACTGGTTGACGGCGACGTCAGGGCGCGCGTCCCCATCGAGGTCGCCGATGACGACGGTTCCCTGGCGTACCGACCCGTCGGTGGTGTCGAGGAGCTGACGCGTCCACGACCCGTCCGGCCGGGCGTAGAGGACGCTGAGCTCCGTGCTCGACTCCGTGGCCGTGGTGCGGACGAGGTCCGCGCGGCCGTCGCCGTCGAGGTCGGCGGCGGCGACGAACGTCGTGTCCGCGGTGTCCGCCACGACGACGGGAGCAGCGAGCACGTGCCCTGTGGTCTGGCGGAACACCTGGACGCCGACCGCCGTCGACACGACGACGTCGCGCAACCCGTCGCCGTCGACGTCGGCCGTGGCGACGTTGCGCACGAGCGAGCCCTCCACCGTGGCGTAGCGGACCGGTGCGGTGAGGCCGCCCGCGGACGCCCGCGCCATGACGTCGAGCTGGCTCGTCGCCGGGCTCGAGACGACGCCGGCGACGACGTCACCCTTGCCGTCGCCGGTGACGTCGCCGTAGGCGAGGGGCCCGTACGACGTGGAGGTGGCGAACGGAGTGCCCGGGTTGAGGACCCCGGCAGCGCCCTGGTCGACGGTGACCGAGTAGTAGCGCGGATCGCCGGCCCGCGAGCCGTTGGCGTTGCGGACCGTGACGTACGTCGTGCCGGGCACCCGGACGGTGACGGTCTCGGGCTGGCCCTCCGGCTTCTGGTCGACCTGGGCGATGAGCCTGAGGTTCTCGTCGTACACGGCGAGGACGGGGTCCACGTTCTGCGGCGCGTTCGCGTCGTAGTACGGCGGCGTCACCGTGAAGGTCACCGTGCGGCGGCTCGCGAAGTCGTACCGCCTCCAGTCGATGTCGCCCTCGATGCCGATGCTGCCGTAGCTCATGCCGCTCGTCTCGAACGCCGTCGCGCGCGAGGGCACGTCGTCCGGCTCGGCGGTGCCGGCGGCCGGGAGCGGGAGGTCGGACGCGTAGCCGCCGCCGAGGGCGTTGGTCGCGTCGAGGACGCCGGCGCCGTAGTACGGGTCGACGCCGCGCGGGCCGGCGTCGCGGGCCGTGGCCCTGAGCCGGGCCAGCACCTGGGCCGGCGTCATCGACGGTGTCTTCGCCCGCATCAGCGCGACGACCCCGGAGACGATCGGTGCGGAGAACGACGTGCCGTCGCCGACGTAGTAGAGGTTGCCCTTGGAGTCGGGCCGGCCGGTCGAGGTGATCTCCCACCCGGGCGCCGCGACGTCGACCCACGAGCCGTGCGTGCTGAAGTCGGTGAGCGCCCCGGTGCTGTCGGTGGCGCCGACGGCGATGACCTCGCTGTAGGCGGCGGGGTACTGGGGCGCGTCGTCACCGGTGTTGCCGGCAGCGACGACGACGACCGCGCCCTTGGTCACGGCGCTCTTGATGGCGGTGTGCAGGGCAGGGTTGTCGGCGCCCCCACCGAGCGAGAGGTTGATGATGCGGGCACCGTGGGCGACGGCCCAGTTGATGCCCTCGATGACGTCGGAGTCGGTGCCCTGCCCACGGGAGTTGAGCACCTTGATCGGCATGACGCGGGCGTTCCAGGCGACACCGGCGATGCCCTCGCCGTTGTTCGTCTCGGCGGCGATGATGCCCGCCACCATGCTGCCGTGGCCGTAGTCGTCGCTCGCGGCACCGGCCGCGATGCCGACGTTGCCGATGGCGTTGTAGCCGGCGACGGTGCGTCCGGTGAGGTCGGGGTGCCTGCCGTTGACGCCGCTGTCGACGACGGCGACGACGGTGTTGAGCGAACCCTTCGACCGGCCCCAGGCCCCCGGCAGGCGGACCGTCTTGAGGTAGTCCTGGTCTCCGTAGAGGTAGCCGGGGTCGTTCGGGGTGGCCGAGGCCTCGCGGACGTAGTCGAGGCTGACCTCGGCGACCGACGGGTCGGTGGCCAGGCGGCTGGCCAGCTCGTCGGCGGCGCCCGTGGTGTGCACCGTGACGAACGACGTGCCGGGCAGCGTCCGGCCCAGGCTGGCGCCGCGACGCTTGACGGCTCGTTCGCGGGTCGTCGTCCCGGACGTGCCCTCGAAGCGGACCAGCACCGTGTGCGGGTCGTGGGCGCGGCGTGCTCCCTTGCCCGGCATCGGACGCGGGAGCCGCTCGGCCCCGATCGACGACGCGGTGGGCGAGGTGGGCGAGTTGGGCGACGTGGACGCGGCGGAGGTGACCGCCGGGGTGGCCGTGGACGCCGGGTGCGTGGGTGCCGCCGTGGCGGCGGACGCGGTGAGAGCCGAGACGGGCGCGACGAGCGCGAGCGTCAGGGCCGCCGCGAGAGGACGGCGACGTGACATTGATGAGCCCCTGTGAGAAGTGGTGGTGCGAGCGCATCATGACAGGTCGCCGGGAGCCGCAGACCCGGTTCGCGGCAAGCCTGCATCAACGTGAAACGGGCGCACGATGGGCCCGCCATCCCCAGGGGAGGTGACGGGCCGCGTCCGTGGGCGTCGGCCGGCGTGAGGGGGCGGGCGCCGACCGACGCGGGGGTGCGAGGGCGTCGGCGCTCTCAGATGTGGGCGGCGTCGATCGCCGACTGCAGGCTCTGCTGGTAGGCCTCGCTCGTGTAGGTCGCGCCACTGACCATGTCGATCTGCGCCGACTGCTTGGAGAGAGCCTCCTTGCGCAGGATCGGGGCGGCGTAGGCACTGATCCGGGCGGAGTGCCCCGAGCTGTCGGTGAGGTGCAGCGCGGTGACGTCGGTGATGTGCGAGCCGGTGACGGTGATGGCGACCTGCACGTTGCCGTACTGGGTGTTCGCGACGCCGCCGTCGATGGTGCGCGGGCGTGGCGCGGCCGGCTTCGAGGCGCCCTTGCTGCCGCTCCTCGACGTGCTCTTCGCGTGGGTCGACGGCGCCGCGGACGTGGGGGCGGCACCCGAGCCGCGTGACGCGTCACTCGTCGACGCCGGTGGCGCCGGTGGCGCCGGTGGCGCCGGTGGCGCGGACAAGGTGACGCCGCTGACGGCGTCGTGCTTCGGCGCCAGGCCGGCAGCCCAGGACGCCCCGATGGCCGTGGCGCTCGCGACGCCGACGATGACCGATGTCGTCTTCCTCACCAGCCGAACCTCTCGTCGTGGATGTGGGGGCCGGGGACGCCGGCCCGACGGACTGCCTGGTGCACGAGGGACATCCACTGCGGCGGACCGCAGAGGAACACCTCGTGCTGCGCGAGGTCGGGGACGAGGCGTCGCAGCCGCTCCGCGTCGGAGCCGTCGCCGCCAACGCCCTCGGGAAGCGGCGACCCGGGCACGGGTGGCCCGACGAGCGTCGCGAGGTGGTGGTCGGCGAGCTCGACGAGCGCCTCGAGCTCGTCGTGCAGCGGCAGCTGGCTGTCGTCGTTGGCTCGGTAGACGACCGTGACGTCGCCGGGGAGGGCGTGCCGCTCGGTGACGAGCTCCTCGAGGAGCGCGCGCACCGGGGTGACGCCAATGCCGGCGGCGAGCAGCAGGACCTTGCGTCGCACGCGGGCCTGGGTCGTGAACGCGCCGTAGGGGCCCTCGACGAGGACGAACGTGCCGGGCTCGAGCTCCGCGATCGCCGACGAGTGGTCGCCGAGGCCGCGGATCGTGATGCGCAGGGTGCGCCCGTCGGGTGCGGCCGACAGCGACCACGGGTGGGCCGCGAGGAGCAGCCGCGGCGTCACGAACCGCCAGTTGAAGAACTGCCCGGCGCGCACCTGGAGCCGGTCCAGGCGTCGGCCGCGCATGACGACCGACCAGACGCCGTCGGACTCCTCGACGACCTCGGTGACGCGCAGGCCGTGACGGGCGCTGCGTACCACCGGCAGCAGGAGGCGCCACCAGAGCACGCTCGCCGCGACGACGACCCACAGCGTCCACCAGTAGGCGCGCGTCCAGGCCGACGCGGTGAAGTCGGAGCCGAGCGACAGCTCGTGGGGGATGGAGAGGACGACCGCGGCGTACGCCGTCAGGTGCACGACGTGCCACCACTCGTAGGACATCCGGCGGCGGGCGATCCGCACCGACGTCACGGCGATGGCGACCAGCGCCGCCGTGGAGAGGCCCGCCATGAGCAGGTCGCCGCCCCCGGTGACCATCGAGAGCAGCTCGCGCACCCAGCCGGCGACGCCGGAGCGGCCGTCGCCGATCGCGGAGCCGATGACGATGGTGCCGACGTGGACGAGCACGAGCGGCACGGTGACCCGGCCCAGGATGCGGTGCGCCTTGAGGGCGCGGTCCATGCCGTAGACACGGTCCACCCACGGCACGCGCGCGGCGAGGACGAGCTGCAGGAGCAGCAGGTCCATCGCGACGAGGCCGGTGAGGCGCCCGACGGCGGTGAGGCGCGACCCGGCGTCACCGGAGAGCAGGTCGTGGCTGCCGCCGCCGAGGAAGAACTGCGCCACGACGAGCATGAGCGTGCCGATGGCGAGGGCCTCGAGCAGGTCGGCGACGCGGTGGCGCCAGCGCCGGAACTCGCTGCCACGACGCAGGGCGCCGCGGACACGCTCGTTCGGGCGGCGGCGGACCGCGCGCCGGGATGTCATGGTGTTGCTCACGCAGTCGATGCTCGGCCGCGGATCTCAGAAAGTTATGAGACGAGGAGATGATCGTGGGTCGCATGTCCGACGACCTGCCGGGAGACCTCTCCCTGCCGCCGCAGCCCGCCGGGGCTGACGGCAGCCGGCGCCTGCTCCTGGTCGAGGACGACGCCGACCTCTCCTCGATGCTCGAGCAGCTGCTGAGCGAGGAGGGCTACGCGGTCACCGCGGTGCGCGACGGCCAGGCCGGTCTGCACCAGGGGCTCGTGGGGGAGTGGGACGTGCTCGTCGTCGACCGGGGCCTGCCCGGCATCGAGGGCGTCGACCTCGTGTCGCGGCTGCGGACCAAGGGCCTCTCGGTCCCGGTCCTCTTCCTCACGGCGCGCGGCACGGTCGCCGACCGCGTCGAGGGCCTGGACGCGGGAGCCCAGGACTACGTCGTCAAGCCGTTCGACGTCGACGAGCTGCTGGCCCGGCTCCGGGCGCTGCTGCGCCCGCTCGGCGGTGGCGCCGCGGAGCTGGCCGTCGGGTCGCGGCGCCTCGTCGTCGGTGAGCAGCGCGTCGTCGGTGAGGGTGAGGACGTCGTCCTGTCCCGGCGGGAGGCGGCACTGCTCGAGGTGCTGGCGCGGCGGCCCACCCGCGTCTTCACCCGCGACGAGCTGCTCGACCGCGCCTTCGACCGCGCCGACACCCTCGGCGCCGTCGACACCTACGTGCACTACCTGCGGCGCAAGCTCGGCAAGCGCGTCGTCGAGACCGTCCACGGCGTCGGCTACCGGCTGGGGTCTCGGTGACGCGGGGCGCCGGGTCGGGTTCTTCTGGCGCGCAAGGGGACCCGGTCGGTCGCGCGGCGCGGTCGATCGCGCTGCGCGTCGGCGCCACGACGGCCCTCGTCGTGCTGCTCGCCATCCTCGGGGCCGGGTTCCTCTTCGATCGGCAGCAGGCCACCGACATCCGCCGCCAGGTCGACGCGTCGGCCGCGACCGTCGACGACGTCGTCGACGCGCCGCCCGGCATCTGGCTCGTCGAGCTGGCACCGGACGGCACGCGGACCACCACAGGAACGCCGCCCGCGGTCCGCGACGCCGCGGTGGCGGCGCTGCGCGCGGCCGGCGCCAACCCCGATCCTGCGACCCCGCACCGCCCGTTCCCCATCACCGTCGGCGCGGACGGCCGGGACTGGCCCGCCGCCGGCATCCAGCGCGAGGGGCACACCTTCGCGGCCGTCTACGACATCCGGCTGCACGCCACGCAGGAGCGCAGCCTCCTCACTGCGATGGCCGTGGCGGGCGTCATCGGTGTGGCGCTGTCGGCGCTGACCGGGTGGTTCGCCGGGAGGCGGGCCGTTCGCCCGCTCGCCGTGGCGCTCGACCTGCAACGGCAGTTCATCGCCGACGCCAGCCACGAGCTACGAACTCCCTTGAGCGTCATCAGCATCCGGGCCCAGATGCTCCGCCGGCACCTGCGGGCGCAGGGCCGCGACGACCTGCTCCCCGAGGTCGACCAGCTCGTCGACGACACGAAGGTCATGAGCGACGTCGTGTCCGACCTGCTGCTGTCCGCGCAGCTCGACGCCGGTGAGGCGACGCGTGAGCCGGTCAACCTCGTGCACGTGGCCGAGCAGGTGGGCCGGTCCCTCGGGCCCTACGCGGCCGAGGCGGGGGTGACGCTGACGTGGCCCGACTCGGCGACGCGGCGGCCCGTCGTCGTCGACGGCGTCTCGTCGAGCCTCCGGCGGGCGGTGCTGGCCCTCGTCGACAACGCCGTGGCGCACTCGCCGTCCGGTGCCTCGGTCGAGGTGGCTGTCTCGGTCGACGACAGCGCGCGCACGGCGTGTGTCGCCGTCGTCGACCACGGAGGCGGCGTCGATCCCGAGGACCTCGAGGTGCTGACGCGTCGGTTCGCGCGCGCCCAGGCGGAGGAGGGGGCGGGGCGGCGGTTCGGTCTCGGCCTGGCGCTCGTGACGCAGATCGTGCGCTCCCATGGCGGCTCGCTCGACGTCGTCGAGACGGCTGGTGGCGGTGCGACCTTCCGGCTGGTGCTGCCCCTCGCCCCCGAGGACGACGACCCGGCCTGAGCTGCGCGCAGCCGGCGGACGACGCAGAACGCGGGTGGCCCGTCC
>JAEXXY010000243.1 GCA_023451855.1 Actinomycetes bacterium | reverse complement strand
GAGGACACCGTCGACGGGCTCGGCCGGCGCCTCGGGATGCGCACGGCCTTCGCCCCGATCTACAGCCTCGACCCGCCCGCGCCCGGGCAGCCGCGTCGCGAGTTCGGCGTCGCCCTGCTCTCCCGGTTCCCGCTCGTGTCGGTCGAGAACCACGACCTGACGCGCCTGTCCACGCAGGACCCGAACCCGGTGCCCGCCCCGGCGCCCGGCTTCCTCGAGGCCGTCGTGCAGGCCGGCGGCGCGCGTACCCACGTCTACGTCACGCACCTCGACTACCGCGGCGACCCGTCGGTGCGCCGCCTCCAGGTGGCCGACACGCTGCGCATCCTCGACGAGGACCCCGAGGCCGCGAGCCAGGTGCTGCTCGGCGACCTCAACGCCGAGGCGTCGGCGCCCGAGCTCGCGCCGCTGTGGACCCGCCTGCGCGACGCCTGGGCCGTGGCCCCCGTCCGCGACGGCGAGCCCGGCCTCAGCTACCCGGCGCTCGGCCCGACCAAGCGCATCGACGTCGTGTCGGTCTCCGCCGGCGTCGAGGTGCTCGACGCGTCGACCCAGCACGACCCCACGCTCGTCCCCGCCAGCGACCACCGCGCCGTCGTCGCCACGGTGCGCCTGCCCCAAGGATCGGAGAACTCACGATGACCCGCCTCAACCGCCGCCAGCTGCTCACCGCCGGAGCGCTCGGCGCCGTCGCCGTGCCGGCGAGCGCCGCGAGCTCTTCTGCGGCACAGTCTTCCTCGACGAACTACCCGGCCAACCGCGTCACGCCCGGCGCCGACCGCGCTGCCGCGTCCGGGTGGTCGGTGCTGAGCGGCCAGAAGGTCGGCGTCATCACCAACCCGACCGGCATCCTGACCAACCTGCGCACCATCGTCGACGAGATGCACGAGTCCGGCGCCGTCGACGTCGTCGGGGTCTTCGGCCCCGAGCACGGCTTCCGCGGCACCGCCCAGGCCGGCAGCTCCGAGGGCACCCACACCGACCCGCGCACCGGCATCACCGTGTACGACGCGTACGGCGCCACCGTCGCCAAGCTGACCTCGATGTTCCGCACGGCCGGCGTCGAGACCGTCGTCTTCGACATCCAGGACGTCGGCGCCCGGTTCTACACCTACATCTGGACGATGTACACGGCGATGCGCGCAGCCGTCGCGGTCGACGCCCGCTTCGTCGTGCTCGACCGGCCCAACCCGGTGGGTGGCACGGCCCGCGGCCCGATGATGACGACGGCGTACACCTCGGGTGTCGGGGCCAAGGAGATCGTCCAGGCGCACGGCATGACGGTCGGCGAGCTGGCCCGCTTCTTCGACGCCGAGTTCCTGCCGCCCGATGCCGGCGGTCGCCTGCGCGACCTCACCGTCGTCGAGCTCAAGGGCTGGCGGCGCGATGTGCCGTTCGCGGCCACGGGCCTGCCGTGGGTCATGCCGAGCCCAAACATGCCGACGCCCGACACCGCGCTCGTCTACCCCGGCACGTGCCTGTTCGAGGGCACCAACCTCTCGGAGGGGCGTGGC
Source organism: Actinomycetes bacterium (assembly GCA_023451855.1). Classification (GTDB taxonomy): domain Bacteria; phylum Actinomycetota; class Actinomycetes; order Actinomycetales; family Dermatophilaceae; genus Monashia. The sequence continues at coordinate 6,691 of JAEXXY010000243.1, read as the reverse complement.
ACGACCCGCCCGTTCGAGCTGATCGGCGCACCGTTCGTCGACCACCGCTGGGCCGAGCGCGTCGCCGGTCGCGGGCTGCCCGGCACCGGGGTCCGCGAGGCGTACTTCACCCCGACGTTCAGCAAGCACACCGGGGCCGTCTGCGGGGGCATCCAGCTGCACGTCACCGACGCGTCGACCTTCGACCCGATCCGCACGACGGTCGAGATGCTCGTCGCGCTCAAGGCCCTCTACCCCGACTTCGCCTGGCGCTACGACTCCTACGACCCGCAGCGGCCGTACTGGGTCGACAAGCTGACCGGCTCGCCGCGGCTGCGCACGCAGGTCGACGCCGGCGCTCCGGCCGACGAGGTCGTCGGCGCGTGGCGCGAGGAGCTCGCGGCCTTCGACGCCCGACGCCGCCAGTACCTCATCTACGGCGGCCCGGCGGCCTGAGCGCCGGCCAACCGCCACCCCGACGGACAATCTAGGAGTGACATGCGCCTGCGCACCCTCGTCGCCGCACCGGTCGCCGCACTCGGCGCCGTCGCCCTCGCGAGCACGCTCGTGACCGCGAGCCCGGCCACGGCCGACGACTTCAGCAAGCCCGACCGCGGGTTCGCCCCGCCGAACACCGTCCTGGCCGACGCCACCCCGCAGAGCCTCGGCCTGGACCCGGCGCCCATCGCCGAGTCCGTCGCGCAGATCCACGCCCACGAGCAGCCGGACGCGTCGGGTCACCCGCTCTTCGCGGGCGCCGTCGGGATCATGGGCCACGAGGGGAAGATCGTCGAGCGCGACGCGTCGGGCTGGGCCCTGCGGTACGCGAACGCGACGACCGAGCTGCCCCGCGAGCAGTGGGTGCCGATGCGCACCGACACGATCTTCGACCTCGCGTCGGTGTCGAAGCTGTTCACCTCGCTCGCCGTCGTGCAGCTCGTCGAGGAAGGCACGGTGGAGCTCGAGAAGCCGGTCGCCACCTATCTGCCGGAGTTTGCCGCCACCGGCAAGCAGTCGGTGACGGTGCGCCAGCTGCTGACGCACACCTCGGGCTTCACGTCGTGGCTGCCGCTCTGGAGCAAGTACCCCGACAAGGCGTCGCGGATCAAGGCCGTCATGGACCAGCCGCCGACCAACCCGCCGGGCAGCACCTACCTCTACAGCGACCTCAACCTCATCACCCTCGGCGTCATGGTCGAGAAGCTGCGTGGTGCCCCCCTTGACCAGGTCGTCCACGACCGCATCACCGCACCCCTGGGCATGACCGACACCGGCTACAACCCGGCCGACAAGGAGCGCACCGCCGCCACCGAGTACCAGTCGGCGCCGCCGCGCGGGCTCGTGTGGGGCTCGGTGCACGACGAGAACGCGTGGTCCCTCGGCGGCGTCGCGGGCCACGCCGGCGTCTTCTCGACGGTCGACGACCTCGCCCGCCTCTCCCAGGCGCTGCTCAACGGCGGCACCTACGACGGCCACCGGATCCTGTCGCGCAAGAGCGTCGAGTCGCTCATCACCAACTTCAACGGCGACTTCCCGGGCGACGATCACGGCCTCGGCTTCGAGCTGAACCAGCGCTGGTACATGGACGCCCTCTCGGGCCCGCGCACCGCAGGCCACACCGGCTACACCGGCACCTCGATCGTCATCGACTTCACGAGCCGCTCGTTCGCGATCCTGCTGACCAACCGCGTGCACCCGTCGCGCAGCTGGGGTTCGGTCAACGGCGCCCGACGCGAGTGGGCGCACGGGCTTGCCGCGTCGATGGGCATCCGCCCGAAGCACGGTGACACCGCCTGGTTCACCGGCGGGCAGAACGCGACGACCTCGACGCTGACCACCCAGCCGCTGCCCGTCCCGGCCGCCGGGGCCCGCCTCGCCTTCGACCTGTTCCTCGACACCGAGGAGACCGACCTGCTGCACCTCGAGCGGTCGACCGACGGCGGGGCGACGTGGACGCCGGTGGCCTTCGAGCTGCGCGATCGCGGCACGACCGAGACGACCGACGGCGTCGTGTCCGGCTCGGGCACCCGGCGCTGGGTCCAGGCCAGGGCCGACCTGCCGGCCGGCACGCAGCTCGTGCGGTGGCGGCACGTCACCGACGGCGGCTACCTGGGGCGCGGCGTCGCCGTCGACGACATCGAGGTCTCCGGACCGGGCGGCATCCTGCTCGACGGCGAGAAGACGCCCGGCGCGTTGACCCCGGACGGGTGGATGCTCCGGGGCCGCGAGACCGTAGCGTAGGTCCCATGCCGAGGACCGAGGACAGAGCCGGGGACGGCGCCGCCCAGCCCGGACGGGCCGCCGGCGCTCCCCTGCTCATCCGCCTGCGGGGCATCCGCCCGTCACTGTCGCCCGCCGAGGACCGCGTCGCCGAGATCGTGCTCGCCGACGCGCGTCGCGCGGCGGGACTGACGATCAGCGAGCTCGCGAGCGCCGCCAGCACGTCCGAGACGACCGTGCTGCGCTTCTGCCGGCGGCTCGGGCTGCCGGGCTACCCGCAGCTGCGGCTCGCGCTCGCCGAGGAGTCGGCTCATCCGCGCAGCCTGTCGCGCGGTGACACCGACATCAGCGCGAGCGACACGATCGACGACATCATCGCCAAGGTGGCCTTCACCGACGCGAGCGCCGTCGAGGAGACGGCCCAGGGCCTGGACCGCGATGCCCTGACGGCGGCCGCCGCAGCCACCGCCCGGGCCGGACGCGTCGACGTCTACGGCATCGGCGCGTCGGCGATCGTCGGCACCGACCTGCAGCAGAAGCTGCACCGCATCGGCGTCGTGGCCTTCGCCTGGAACGACCCCCACATCGCCCTGACGAGCGCGACGCTGCTGCGCAAGGGCGACGTCGCGGTCGGCATCTCCCACTCGGGAACGACGACCGAGACCATCGAGGCGCTGGCAGCGGCCCGCTCGAACGGGGCGACGACGATCGCGATCACCAACTTCCCGGTGTCGCGGCTCGCCGAGGGGGCCGACATCATCCTCGCCACGGCGGCCCGCGAGACGAGCCTGCGCTCGGGCGCGACGGCAAGCCGCATCGCGGCGCTCACGGTCGTCGACTGCCTCTACATCGCTGTGGCCCAGCGCAACCTGCGCAAGGCCCGCAAGGCTGTGGCCGAGACCCGCGAGGCCGTCGCGGGCCACCACCTCCCCGACTGAGGCCGTTCCTGCGTCGGTCAGTGGTGGGGCCCTGTCCGACCGTGACCCGAATGTTACTGATTTACACCATTGACGCTCGTGGCGTAGGAAACTAACCTCGCCACCGTGAGCAGCGAGGTGACCGTGGACGCCCCCACCGAGGAGCGCCATCCGGGGACGAGGTCCATCGACACGCACACCTCGCTCGACATCCTGCGCGCCCTCAACGCCGAGGACGCAACGGTGCCCGCCGCCGTCGCGGCCGTCCTGCCCGAGCTCGCCCTCCTCGTCGACCGGGCCGTCGGCTCGCTGCGCGCCGGAGGCTCCGTCCACTACTTCGGCGCGGGCACGTCCGGGCGTCTCGCCGTCCTGGACGCCGCCGAGCTGCGCCCCACCTTCAACGCCCCCGAGGGCCTCGTCGTCGCCCACCACGCCGGCGGCCCGGCCGCGCTGCTCCAAGCCGTCGAGAACGTCGAGGACGACGCCGAGCTCGGCCGCGCCGAGGCCGGCGCCCTGCGCCCCGGCGACGTCGCCATCGGCCTGACCGCCTCCGGCCGCACGCCGTTCGTGCGCGGGGCGCTCGAGCGGGCCCGTGAGATCGGGGCCACCACCGCGCTCGTCACGGCCAACCCGCACGCAGAGCTCGCCGCCCTCGCCGACCACCTGCTTGCCGCGCACACCGGACCCGAGGCGCTCACCGGCTCGACGCGCCTCAAGGCCGGCACGGCCCAGAAGCTCGTCCTCAACTCCTTCTCCACCGCGCTGATGATCCGCCTCGGCCGCACGTGGTCCAACCTCATGGTCGACGTCGTCGCGACGAACGCCAAGCTGCGCGGACGCGTCGTACGGATCCTCCAGGAGGCCACCGGCGCGGGCGAGGACGCAGCGCGCCTCGCCCTCGATGCGGCCGGCGGCGAGCTCAAGCCGGCGCTGCTGTCGATGCTCGCGGACGTCGATGCCACCACGGCACGCGACGCCCTGGAAGACCACGAGGGCTCGGTCGCCCGTGCCCTGACGGCGCTCACCGCCGCCTCCAGCCCCGCACCACCCCACCCCACGCCCCAACCAGCAGGGACATCCCGACAGGAGCACCCATGACCCCCGCCCTCCCCCGCACCGGTCCGTCACGGCCCCGCCGCCGCACCGTCCTGGCGCTCGCCGCCGTCTCGGGCGCCCTTCTCGTCGGGGCGTGCTCGCCCTCGTCCAACGGCGCGAGCGGCTCGGGCTCCGGCGGTGACGACGGCAAGGTGACGCTGACCGTGTGGTCGTGGCGCGTCGAGGACGAGGCCGCCTACAAGAAGATCTTCGCGGCCTACGAGAAGGCCCACCCTGGCGTCACCGTCGACTTCAAGGCGTTCAAGGCGACCGAGTACAACAAGATCCTCGCCACGGGCCTGGCGGGGTCGGACGGGCCGGACGTGCCGCAGGTCCGCTCCTACGGCCAGCTCCAGACCACGGTCGCCAGCAAGTCGCTGCTGCCCCTCGACGGCAAGGTCGACCTCACCGGCTGGGACCAGAACGTCGTCGCGAGCGCCAAGGGCAAGGAGGACGGCAAGACGTACTCCGTGCCGCTCGCCCGCCAGACGGTCCAGATGTTCTACAACCAGGGTCTGTTCGAGAAGAACGGCCTCAAGGCGCCGACCACGTGGGACGAGTTCATCGCCGCCAACGACAAGCTCGCCGCCGCCGGCGTCACCCCGATCGCCGTCGGCGCCAAGGACGACTGGACCCTGCCGATCGTCCACGAGGTACTCGCCGCTCCGCGCTTCGGCGGCAAGGCCTTCCAGCAGGAGGTCCTCAGCGGCCAGAAGTCCTTCACCGACCCCGACTGGGTGGCCTCGGTCAAGGTCGTCGGCGACCTCGCGAAGTACATGCCCAAGAACGTCACCGGCGTCGCCGCCACCGACGCGCAGACCCTCTTCTCGGCCGAGAAGGCCGCGATGATCCCGGGTGGCTCCTTCGACCTCGGCGTCCTCGAGAAGGCCAACCCCAACGTCAAGATCGGCGTCTTCCAGGTGCCCCCGCCCCCCGGCTCGCCGAGCGGGTCCGCGGCCACGACGGCAGGATGGGCCGATGGCAACTTCGCGGTCTCGGCCAAGTCCAAGCACCCGAACGAGGCCACGGAGCTCGTCACGTGGATGACCTCCAAGGAGTTCGGGCAGATGGTCACCGACGACATCAAGCAGATCTCCGCGGTGCCGGGCGTCGACCCGTCCGACCCGCTGCTCAAGCAGATGAGCGACAACTACACGAGCTCCGGTTCGCCGTACCTGCTGCTCACCGACTTCCGCTACGGCTCGCCGTCGGGCACCGACATCTTCGGCAAGGCCCTCCAGGAGCTGCTCCTCGGATCCAAGGACGCCACGGCGGTCAGCTCCGAGCTCGACTCCGGCGTCAAGACCTGGTTCAAGCCGAGCGCCTGAGCGCCGCTTCGGGCCAGTCCCGCACCACCGTCCGGCCGGCACCCCACCCGCCGGCCGGACGGTACCCGGTGCACCACCCGCCGCCCTGGCGACGGCTCCCCCTGTCACACCCCGTCCCGACCCCCACGAGGAGGTCCTCATGAGGCGTCGCACCGGACTGCTCTTCCTCACCCCCGCCCTCGCGCTCTTCGCGGTGTTCGTGCTCTACCCGATGCTGACGGCGTTCTCGTACGCCTTCTTCGACTGGAAGGGCACGACCCGCGGCGCCTTCGCCGGCGTGAACAACTTCGTCACCTTGTTCACCCGGGCCCCCTTCACCACCGACCTGCCGCGGGCCCTGCTGCACAACGTGCTGTTCTTCGTCGGCACGATGCTCATCCAGAACACCATCGGCCTCAGCGTCGCCTACCTGCTGCACACGCGTCCGCGCACCCGCCGGATGCTCCAGACGCTGTACGCGATGCCCTACCTCGTGAGCCCGATCGTCATCGGCTACCTCTGGACGCTGCTCCTGTCGCCGACGTTCGGCCCGGTCAACACCCTGCTGACCAACCTCGGGCTCGAGTCGTGGGCCCTGCCCTGGCTCGGCGACCCGAAGACCGCCCTGTGGGTCGTCATCCTCGTCAGCGTCTGGCAGTGGATCGGCTTCCCGGTCCTGCTCTACGGCGCGGCGCTCGGCGGCGTCCCCGAGGAGCTGACCGAGGCCGCCCGCGTCGACGGCGCCTCGCACCGCCAGACGTTCTTCCGCATCACGCTGCCGCTGCTCGTGCCCGCCATCGGCACCGTGTCGGTGCTGACGTTCATCTTCGCGATGGAGGCGTTCGCGCTGCCGTACGCGTTCGGTGGCTCCACCGGGAACCCCGCCGGCGCCACCGACTTCGTGTCGCTGCTCTTCTACCGCACGGCCTTCGACTCGGGCGCCACCGACGCGATCGGCAGCTCGTCCGCCCTGGCCACGGTGCTGTTCGTCATCATCTTCGGCGGGGCGTACGTGGCCACGGCCGTGCTCCGCCGGCACGAGCGGAGGATCACCGCATGACCACGGCCGTCGTCACCCCCGAGTCGTCCGAGGTCGCGGCCCGCGAGGCGCTCCCGCATCCGGGCGGCCGCCCCGGTCCGCGTCGCCCGGCCGGGCCCGGCCGGGCCGTCGGC
>JAEXXY010000224.1 GCA_023451855.1 Actinomycetes bacterium | reverse complement strand
GCGTCCAGCCGCGTCGGGGCCGGCGCGTCAGCGCCGGCGCGGGATGACGTCGGCGACGACCGCGTCGAGGACGGCTCGGTCGCCGCGGTACGGCTCGGTGCCCCGCGGCCAGTGCGTGATGACGTCGGTGAAGCCGAGCTCGGCGGCACGACCCACGGCGTCCTCGAACGCGTCGACGCTGCTCAGCGAGAAGGTCGGGGCGCTGTCGAGGTTGAGGTAGCGGTCGAGGCTGCCCGGCTCGCGCCCGGTTGCCTCGAGCGTCTCTTCGACGACGCGGCAGTGGCCGGCGACGAGCGCCCACCACTCGGCGTCGGTGTCGGCGCTGCCGCCGTAGGTCATCCAGGCGTCGCCGCGGTGCACCGCGAGCCGGATGGACCGCGGGCCGTTGGCCGCGATGACGAGCGGCACCCGGTGGCCCTCGGGCAGGCCGCGCACCGGGCCGGGCCGCGTCTGCACGTCGCGCGCCGAGTAGAACCGGCCGTCGGCCGACACCCGGCTCTCGCGGAGCAGCCGGTCGAGCAGGTCGGTGAACTCGTGGAACCGGGCGACGCGCTCCTTGAGCGGGAGGTCCTCGCCGGTGATGCGCGAGTCGAGGTCCCCGCCCGTGCCCACGCCGAGCAGGAACCGGCCACCGGAGATGTCGTCGAGCGCCAGGACCTCACGCATGAACTGCACCGGGTGGTGGTTGTTCGGCGAGGACACGAAGGTGCCGAGGCGCGCCTTCGAGGTGACGGCCGCGGCCGCGGCGAGCGTCGGCACCGCGGCGAACCACGGCGACTCGGGCAGACCGCCCCACGTGATGTGGTCGAAGGTCCAGAGGTGGTCGAAGCCCATCGCTTCGGCCTCGCGCCACATCGGCTCGGCGACGGACCAGGCGTGCTCGGGCAGGATCGCGAGACCGAAGCGCATGCCCCGACGGTAGTACCGAACGGGCGGCGCCCCGAACCGTTGTCGCTGTCGGCACCGGGTCGTAGCGTCGGCAGGACACCCGGAGCGCACCGGGTCGCCACAGAGCTGCGAAGGAGCCGCCATGTCCAACCTCGTCGTCCACTTCGAGATCCACGGCTCGGACCCCGCGGTCCTCGTCGACTTCTACGGCCGGCTGCTCGGCTGGTCCTTCCAGCAGTTCGGCGACATGCCGTACTGGTCCATCGACACCGGCGAGGAGTCGATGCACCAGGGCGGTGCCGGTCACGGCATCAACGGCGGCCTGACCCAGCGCCAGGGCGCCAAGCCCGAGATCGGGGGGCCCGTCAACGGCGCCAACCTCGTCGTCGCGGTCGACGACGTCGACGGCCTCTTCGCCAAGGGCATCGAGCTCGGCGGCTCGGAGGCCCTCGCCCCCGCCGACATGCAGGGCGTCGGTCGCCTCGCCTACCTCCATGACCCCGACGGCAACGTCTTCGGACTCATCTCCCCGGTCCTGTCCGACGGCTCCACCGCGATGGGCTCCTGACGCCGCTCGCCTCCTACGCTGGTCCGGTGACGACCGACCAGGGCTCCGACGCGTCAGCCGCCCCCACCGCCGCCGTGACCGTCGAGTCTGCACGGTCCCCGTGGGACGACGCCGCGGTGCTCGCCGCGTCGACCGCGTGGTCGTGGGTGCCCGACTTCGCGCGCAGCGTCCGCACCGACGAGTACCTCGTCGTCGCCTACCCCGAGACGTTCCTGACGCCGACCGGGGCCCGCGTGCTCGAGTCGGTCGGCGCAGGTCGTGACCCGCGTGAGCTTGTCGACGAGGTGCACGCGGTGGCGCGCGAGCTCGGCCGCGACCGGCTCTGGTGGACCGTGTCGGACACGACGCGCCCAGGGGGGCTCGAGGACGAGATCGTGCGTCGGGGGGGCACCGTCGTCGAGCGGATGGACGTGCTCGCCTTCGACCTCTCCCAGGGTCAGCTGCCCGACCTCGGGGTGCCCGGAGACGTCGCGGTCCGGCGCGTCGTCGAGCGCGCCGACGTGCTCGAGGCGCTCGTCATCAGCCAGCTCGCCTTCGGCGGCAACGAGCCCGACGACGCCGAGGTCGACCTCAACGTCGCCGAGGTCGCCAAGGGCCTGGTCGACGACTCCAGTGGGCGGGTCCTCGCCGCGGTCGACGGCCGGCCGGCGAGCACCGGCGGCTGGACCCTCGTCGGGCCGGTGGCTCGCTTCTGGGGCGCCGGCACCCACCCCGACCTGCGCGGGCGTAGCGCCTACCGCGCCGTCCTCGAGGCCCGGCTGCGACACGTCGTCGACGCCGGTGCGACCCTCGCGCTGACGCACGGCCGGGTCGAGACGTCCTCGCCGATCCTGCGCTCGGTCGGTTTCCGGCGGTACGGCGAGCAGCGCCAGCTCGTCGTCGACCTCACGTGAGCCGCGCATGAGTGCGCGCGACCGACGTGGCCGCCCCTGCCCCGAGCGCTCCGAGCCCTCCGAGGCCGTCGCGCCCGACAGCGGACCCGCGGGCCACGTCGCCCTCGAGTGGGACGAGCGCGGGGGCGTCACCGTGCACATGGACGGCTCGCCGCAGTCGCACGTGCAGCCCGACGACCCGACGGTGCTTGTCTTCGAGTACGTCCAGCACCTGGCCCTCGTCCTCGACGCCCTCGACCCGGAGCCGCCGGCGCCCATCGCGGTCACGCACGTCGGCGGCGCGGGACTGACGCTGCCCCGTTACGTCGAGGCGACGCGTCCGGGCTCGCCGCAGATCGTCCTGGAACCCGACGCCGCGCTCACCGCGCTCGTGCGCGAGCAGGTACCGCTCCCCCGGCGGCACCGCATCCGGGTGCGGCCCGTCGACGGCATCACCGGCGTCGCCGCGCTGCGTGAGGCATCGGCAGGAGTCGTCGTCACCGACGCCTACGCCGGCGGACGCGTGCCCGGCGAGCTCGTCGGGGCCACGTACGCGACGCAGCTGGCTCGGGTGCTCGAGCCCGGTGGCGTCGCGCTGTGGAACCTCGCCGACGAGCCGGGCCTGCGCTGGGTGTCGCGCGTCGTCGCGACGGTCCGGGAGGTGCTGCCGGAGGTGGCGCTCGTCGCGACCCACGAGGTGCTCAAGCGTCGACGCTTCGGCAACGTCGTGCTGGTCGCGTCGTCCGCTCCTCTGCCGGTCGACCGGCTGCGTCGCGATGTCGCGCGGGCCGCCCTGCCCACC
>JAEXXY010000223.1 GCA_023451855.1 Actinomycetes bacterium | reverse complement strand
GGCGGGGCGGGCTGGGCGGACCGGGTGGAGGGGATCGCTCACGAGCCGAGATTAACTCGCTGACAGAGGTTTCAACAGGGGCGGCAGATCTCGTGAGATGCGCGTCGGGGTCGTTCCGCCCGCGCGGTGACCGGGCGCGCAGCACGGGCACTTCGCAGCCCGCACGCAGAAGACCCCGGGCCGCTGGGGCCCGGGGTCTTCGGTGGTGTCGAGGGGGGGACTTGAACCCCCACGCCCGTTAAGGGCACTAGCACCTCAAGCTAGCGCGTCTGCCATTCCGCCACCCCGACAAGGTGATGAGCAAGGGGCTCGGGGAGTCCCTTGCGGCGAGGAGAACGTTACAGGGGCCCGGCCGAAAGGCCAAACCGCCCCATCCGTCACACGCCTCCGCCGGACCCGGGCCACGCCCGACCACCTAGGCTGACCGCATGAGCGAGCCCGTCGACCGCGCCGAGAGCCCCTCCACGAGCACAACCACGCTCGCAGCCGAGGACGAGGTCGCCCGCATCTGCGCCGACCTCATCCGGATCGACTCGACCAACTACGGCGACGGCAGCGGACCGGGGGAGCGCAAGGCGGCCGAGTACGTCATGGGCCAGCTCGCGGAGGTCGGCCTCGATGCCGAGCTGCTCGAGAGCGAGCCCGGCCGGGCCACCGTCGTGCTCCGGCTCGAGGGCGAGGACCCGTCGCGTCCGGGGCTAGCCGTGCACGGCCACCTCGACGTCGTGCCGGCGAACGCCGCCGACTGGCAGGTCGACCCGTTCGCCGCCGAGGAACGCGACGGCTGCATCTGGGGCCGAGGCGCCGTCGACATGAAGGACATGGACGCGATGATCCTCGCGAACGTCCGGCACCTGGCCCGCACCGGCACCAAGCCGGCCCGTGACACGACGGTGGTGTTCTTCGCCGACGAGGAGGCCGGCGGCACGTACGGCAGCCACTGGCTCGTCGACCGCCACCCGCAGTGGTTCGACGGCGTCACCGAGGCCGTCAGCGAGGTCGGCGGGTACAGCGTCACCGTCCCGACGCCGCAAGGCGAACGCCGCGCCTACCTGCTCCAGACCGCCGAGAAGGGCATCGCGTGGCTGCGCCTGCGCGCCCACGGACGAGCGGGCCACGGCTCGGTGCCCAACCCCGACAACGCCATCGTCCACCTCGCCGGCGCCATCGGCCGGATCGCGGCGCACGAGTGGCCGCTGGAGTACATCGCCTCGGTGCGCGACCTGCTCGAGGGGCTCAGCGCCCTCACCGGCATCGGCTACGCCGACGACGACCTCGAGGAGCTGCTGTCGACGATGGGCGGGGCCCAGGGCTTCGTGCGGGGCACGCTGCGCGACACCGCGAACCTGACGATGCTCGAGTCGGGCTACAAGCACAACGTCGTGCCGCAGACGGCCACCGCGGCCCTCGACTGCCGCTTCCTGCCCGGCCACGAGGACGACCTCATGGACACGGTCCGACGCCTCGCCGGCGAGCACGTCGACGTCGAGGTCGTGCACCGCGACGTCGCGCTCGAGGCGCCCTTCTCCGGCGACCTCGTCGAGGCGATGAAGCAGTCGCTGCTGCGCGAGGACCCCGAGGCGAGGGTCCTGCCGTACTGCCTGTCGGGCGGCACCGACAACAAGGCGCTCGGACGGCTGGGCATCACCGGCTACGGCTTCGCGCCGCTGCGCCTGCCTGCCGACCTCGACTTCGCACCGATGTTCCACGGCATCGACGAGCGGGTGCCGGTGGAGTCCCTGCGTTTCGGGGCGCGCGTGCTCGGCGACTTCCTGCGCACCTGCTGAGCGGGACCTCAGGCGGTCCGCTGCACGCGCATGATGCGCCGACGCAGCCAGATGCGCCGGATCCCGCCCTCGTAGACGACCGTGCGGGACAGTTCCCACCGGCCGTACTCCGCGTGCTCGCGGATCTGCTGCCGCACGTCGGACTTGGGCGTGCGGCGGTCGAAGGTGAGGACCCGGTACTCGTACTCCGTCATCGTGGCCCATTGTGACACCACCGAGACCCGACCGAGACCTGTCCGGAGCGAGTCGCAGCGATGCCCGCGATAGCCTCGTGCGGTACGCGTCGGAGGGGAGCCGGCGGCACGTCAGGGGAATCGCCGAGGCCAGTCCCGGCGTCGATGGCCCAGGAGGTCACTCAATGAAATGGAACCTGCGTCGCACCGCGGCCGCACTGATCGTCGTGCCGGCCGTGCTCGGCGTCGCCGCCTGCGGCAAGACCGACACCCCGACAGCGACCGGTGCGAGCAGCACCGCCCCGGCCTCGGCCGGGACCACCACGACCACGAGCGCCCCGGCCGACGCCGGCGGTCCGTACAAGGACAAGGCGTCCTTCATCGCCGCGCTGAAGAAGGGCGCCGCGACCTCGACGACGGCCCACGTCACGATGACGATGCAGGCCTCCGGGCAGCAGATCCAGATGGTCGGCGACACGAAGGTGGACCCGGGCAACCCGGCCATGAAGGTGTCCATGGACATGGGCAGCCAGATGAAGCTCGACATGATCCTCGTCGACAAGAAGATCTACATGAAGGGCTTCCCCGGCCTGCAGGCCGGCAAGTGGGCGGCCATCGACAGCACGTCGACGATGGGCAAGCAGCTGACCTCGTCGCTCGACCAGGCCGACCCGACGAAGATGTACGACCAGTTCGACAAGGCCGTCACCGACGTCAAGTACGTCGGGAAGGAGAGCGTCGACGGCCAGTCGATGGACAAGTACGACCTGACCCTCGACACCTCGGCCATCGCGGGTGCCGACGCGGCCAAGGGCCAGATGCCCAAGACGATCACCTACACGGCGTGGCTCGACGACCAGGACCACCTGCGTCGCGTCACCTTCGACATCTCCGGCGCCAAGGCCGACATGCGGATGAGCAAGTACGGCGAGCCGGTCGACATCACGGCTCCTCCCGCGAAGGACACCGTCAAGGCGCCGATGTGACCGACGCCGCCCGCGCCTGAGCGCTCGGGCCGGCGCCCTTGCACCGACGACCCTGTGACGACCCCGGTGCGACGACCCCCTCGCGCCGGGGTCGTCGCCCGTCCGGGAAGCGCCGGGCGACGCGG
>JAEXXY010000059.1 GCA_023451855.1 Actinomycetes bacterium | reverse complement strand
GTGCCCGCCGGCCACGTCGTCGTCGTCAGCGGCGGCACGTCGCACGGCGTCGCCATGGAGAGCCCCTCCTCGGCAGCCACGGCCCGCTCGCGCGCCGTGGCCATCGCCGAAGGCGTCCTCGAGGCGGCCCACCGGGTCCGCTCCCCCTTCACCGTGTCGGGCACGATGCCACGCTTCGCCGAGCCGCCGCACATGCAGTGCAGCCTCCTCGCCCTGCCCGAGGGCGTCACGCCGCCGCGCGTCGGCGACGAGGTGACGGTGCGGATGCGCCTGACCACGACGACGCCCGACGCCGTGGTCGTGTCCTGAGGTCGGTCCCGGTTCGGCGCGGGTTCCCGAAGGCTCGCCCGGCCCAGGGTCACGGTCAGGGTCGGATCGGGAGCGTCCTCGGGGTCATCCCGGATGTCAGGCGGGCGCCTCGCGGCGCACGCTTGCAGACCATGAGCGACGTGGACCGAGAGCTGGAGCGTGGAGCCGTCCTCGACGACGGCGGACCCCTGTCGACGGCGAGGGCCGTGCCGCCCCAGTACAGCCTCCGCCGCGTGCTGGGGGTCTGGGCCCTGGCGGCGCTGCCGATGGCCGGGCTGGCGTGGTGGGTCGCCCCGGCGCTGGCGGACCGGTTGAGCGGCCCCGCCGCCTGGCCCAGAGCCCTCATCGCCTGCCTGACGGCGGGTCTGGTCTGGCAGGGCGTCCTGGTGCTCGTGCTGCTGCGCCGCGAGATCGGGCCGCTGCGGCGGGACACCGTGCAGGACGCGCTGTGGCTGCGTCCACCGCGCAGCCCACGGACCGGCCGCGTCGGTGGACGGGTGTGGTGGGTGCTGGTCCCGGCCGTGCTCGTCGTCGGCCTCGAGCAGCTCCTCCCCTCACTGCCGGTCCCGGCCGTCCGGGACCTGGGGGTCTTCCTCCGGTCGCCCGAGGGGCACGACTTCCTGTCGGGCAACTGGCCCTGGTTCGCGGTGATCGTCGTGATGGCCGTCTTCAACACGGTTCTCGGGGAGGAGCTGCTCTTCCGCGGGCTGCTGCTGCCCAGGATGCGCGGCGTGTTCGGTCGGGCCGACTGGTTGGCCAACGGGGTCCTGTTCGCGGCCTACCACCTGCACATGCCGTGGGCCATGCCCAAGATCCTGCTCGACAGCCTGGCGCTGGCCTACCCGGCCCGCCGCTACACCAGCGTCTGGCTCTCGATCCTCGTGCACAGCCTGCAGTCGGTCCTCGTCGTGGCCGGGTCCCTCGCCCTCGTGCTCCGGTGACGAGAGCCGGTGACGAGAGCCAGTGACGAGAGCCAGTGGTGAGCCGGTGGTGAGCCGGTGCGGGTCAAGCGGGTACGAGGTCCTCACGACGCAGCGGCGTGCCGGCGCCCGGCGCTAGGGTGAACTCGGTCGGACCGGGACTCCCCCGCCCTGAACCCCGAGGATCGGTGACATGACCTTCAACGACAACGCGCAGCTGGACACCTCGCAGGTCGAGAGCGGCAGCGGCGGGGGCGGGTTCGGCGGCGGAGGCGGCGGCGGGTTCCCCGGCGGCATCCAGGTCGGTGGCGGCATCGGCGGGCTCATCATGCTCGTCCTGCTGCTCATCTTCGGCGGCAGCCGCCTGCTCGGCGGCGGAGGGTCCGGCGACGCCGGCACGGGCGGGCTGCAGTCCCAGCAGCTCGACAGCAGCCAGGTGGCCGCGGCCGGGCAGGTGCAGAACAGCGACTTCTCCCACTGCAAGACCGGCGCCGACGCGAACAAGGACGACGTGTGCCTCATCGTCGCGACGGTCAACAGCGTGCAGGACTACTGGACCAAGACCCTGCCGAAGTACCAGGTGAACTACGAGCCGGCCAAGACGGTCATCTACCAGGGCCAGACGCCCTCGGGGTGCGGCACGGCCAACTCGCAGGTCGGCCCGTTCTACTGCCCCCTCGACGGCAAGGTCTACATCGACGCCAGCTTCTTCTCCGAGCTGCAGAGCAAGTTCGGCGCCGACGGCGGGCAGCTGGCCAAGGAGTACGTCATCGCGCACGAGTACGGCCACCACATCCAGGACCTGCTCGGCATCCTCAACAAGGCACAGCAGGACCCGCAGGGCCCGAACTCCGGTTCGGTGCGCACCGAGCTCATGGCCGACTGCCTCGCCGGCACGTGGGCCAAGCACGCCACCGAGACGACCGACGCGAACGGCACGACGCTGCTCAAGCCGATCACCGAGGCCGACATCAAGTCCGCGCTCTCGGCGGCCTCGGCCGTGGGCGACGACCGCATCCAGGAGAAGATGCAGGGCCGCGTCACCCCCGAGACGTGGACCCACGGGTCCTCGACCGCACGGCAGCAGTGGTTCATCCGGGGCTACCGCACCGGCGACATCAACCAGTGCAACACCTTCGGCGTCGACACCGTCAGCTGAGCGGTTCGCTCAGCTCGATGCGGACGGCGCGGCCCCGCCGCAGCGCCGTCTCCAGCACGTCGCGCTTCGGGTCGGGCAGGTCGTAGAGCTCTCGCACCGGCAGGTCGCGCAGCGCCCGCAGGGCCGACGCGTCGAGCACCTCGCGCACGAGGCCGCGGTCGCCCCCGACGACGAGCGCCCGCGGCAGGCCGGGAGCACCGGTCGGCGGTGACTCGTCGTCACCGAGCAGGACGCGTCGGGCGTGGCCCACGACGGCCTCGACGAGCTCGTCGGCCTGCTTGCCCCGACGCCGGGCGAACCGCTGCTGGGACCACCCGCCGGCGGCCGTGCGCGACTGCACGTGCCGCGTCCCGACCTTCGAGCCGAGCCACCCGCCCCGTGATGCCAGCCCCACCCCGTATCCGCCGCGGCGCACGAGCACGACGCCGAGCGGGTCGTGCGCGAAGGGCGTCGCCACGACGGTCGAGCCGTCGGCCGCGCGCGCGGACACGACGACGCCGCCGGGAGTGGTCTCCACCGCGGCGTCGTAGGGCCCGTGCCGTTCGGCGAACCCGGCCATCCAGCGGTCGAACCGGTCGGGGTCGACCTCGATGACGCGGGCTGTCACGTCGGCGGAGCTCAGAGGTTGAAGCCGAGCGCGCGCAGCTGCTCGCGGCCGTCCTCGGTGATCTTGTCCGGGCCCCACGGCGGCATCCACACCCAGTTGATGCGGTGCGTGGCGACGAGGCCCTCGAGCGCCTGGGCGGTCTGGTCCTCGATGACGTCGGTCAGCGGGCAGGCCGCGGACGTCAGGGTCATGTCGATGACGGCGTGCGCCTGGGCGTCGACGGTGATGCCGTAGACGAGCCCGAGGTCGACGACGTTGATGCCGAGCTCGGGGTCGACGACGTCACGCAGCGCTTCCTCGACGTCGGCGACGTTGGTGGGTGTGGTGGTCTCGGTCATGACGAAACTCCTTGCGGGGAGGTAGAACTCGTATCGGATCTCGATGTCGAGATGTCGACGCCGGCACGGGCCAGGGCGTCGGTGAAGGCGGTCCAGCCGAGCAGCGCGCACTTGACGCGGGCCGGGTATTTCGCGACGCCGGCGAAGGCGACACCGTCGCCGATGACCTCCTCGTCGCCCTTCACGGCGCCCTTGGAGGTGAGCATCGCACGCATCGCCTCGAAGGTCGCCAGCGCCTCCGCGACCGGGCGGCCGATGACCTCCTCGGCGAGGACGGACGAGCTGGCCACCGAGATCGAGCAGCCGCGCGCGTCGTAGGACACGTCGGTCACGACCGCGTCGGCACCCTCACCCGACACGTCGACGCGGAGGGTGACCTCGTCGCCGCACGTCGGGTTGATGTGGTGCACCTCCGCGTCGAACGGCTCGCGCAGCCCGGCGTGGTGCGGCCGCTTCGAGTGGTCGAGGATGAGCTCCTGGTAGAGGTCCATCAGCTCGCCTCCCGGGTGCTCTCGCCCTCGCCCCGCAGGGCCCGGGCGTCGTGGCGCGCCTCGAGGTCGGCGTCGGGGTCGGTGTCGGACACGTCGACGCCGAAGACGGCCGGCACCCGGTCGAGCGCGTCGAGCAGCGACCGGACGTCGTCGAGGCCGTTGTGCACCCCGAAGGACGCGCGGGTCGTCGCCGCGGCGTCCAGGACGCGGTGCAGCGGCCACGCGCAGTGGTGCCCGACGCGCACGGCGACACCGGCGTCGTCGAGCACCTGTCCGACGTCGTGGGCGTGGACGCCGTCGACGACGAACGCGACGGCCCCGCCCCGGTCGACACCGCGCGGCGGGCCGACGACGCGGACCCACGGCCGCTCGGCGAGACCGGCGAGCAGCGCGTCGACGAGCGAGGCCTCGTGGGCGTGGATGCGGTCGATGCCCACGCTCTCCACCCAGCCGAGCGCAGCGGCCAGGCCGACGGCCTGGGCTGCGTTGGGCACTCCGGCCTCGAACTTCTGCGGCGCCGGTGCGTAGGTCGAGCGCTCCATCGTCACGAGCTCGATCATCGAGCCCCCGGTGAGGAACGGCGGCATGACCTCGAGCAGCTCGGCGCGGCCCCAGAGGACGCCGACGCCCATCGGTCCGTACACCTTGTGGCCGCTGAAGGCGATGAAGTCGGCCCCGAGCGTCGAGACGTCGACGGCCAGGTGCGGCACCGACTGGCACGCGTCGACGACGACGAGCGCGCCGACGGCGTGGGCCCGCTGCGCGAGGTCGGTGACGGGGTTGACGGTGCCGAGCACGTTGGACACGTGCGTGAAGGCGAAGACCTTGGTGCGCTCGGTGAGCAGTGTGTCGAGGTCGGTGAGGTCGAGCGTTCCGTCGGCCGCCACCGGCACCCAGCGCAGGGTGGCGCCGGTGCGCCGGCACAGCTCCTGCCACGGCACGAGGTTGGCGTGGTGCTCCATCTCGGTGACGAGCACCTCGTCGCCCGGGCCGAGCACGAACCGCTCGTCCTTGGGCTCCTGGGTCGGCGCGGCGTTGGAGAACGCGTACGCGACCAGGTTGAGCGCCTCGGTGGCATTCTTGGTGAACACCACCTCGTCGGCCGGGGCGCCGACGAAGGCGGCGACCGTGGCGCGCGCCGCCTCGAAGGCGTCGGTGGCCTCCTCGGCGAGCTGGTGCGCGCCGCGGTGGACGGCGGCGTTGTGCTGCTCGTAGAACGCGCGCTCGGCGTCGAGGACGGCGGTCGGCTTGTGCGACGTCGCCCCGGAGTCGAGGTAGACGAGCGGCCTGCCGTCACGAACCGTGCGCGCCAGGATCGGGAACTCGCCGCGCAGCGCGGCGAGCTCCCGGTCCGTGAACGGCTGGACGTCCGGCACGGTGGTCAGGCCCCCGCCGCCGCCGTCGTCGTGTAGCGGTCGTAACCCTCGTCCTCGAGACGGTCGGCCAGCTCGGGGCCCCCCTCCTCGACGATCTTGCCCTCGACGAACACGTGCACGAAGTCGGGCTTGATGTAGCGCAGGATGCGCGTGTAGTGCGTGATGAGCAGGACGCCGAGGTCGCTGTTCTCCTTGGCGCGGTTGACGCCCTCGGAGACGATCTTCAGGGCGTCGACGTCGAGGCCGGAGTCGGTCTCGTCGAGCACGGCCACCTTCGGCTTGAGCAGCTCCATCTGGAGGATCTCGTGGCGCTTCTTCTCGCCACCGGAGAAGCCCTCGTTGACCGAGCGCTCGGCGAAGGCCGGGTCCATGCGGAGGTTGTTCATGGCCTCCTTGACCTCCTTGACCCAGGTGCGCAGCTTCGGGGCCTCGCCGTCGACCGCGGTCTTGGCGGTGCGCAGGAAGTTGCTCACCGTGACGCCGGGCACCTCGACGGGGTACTGCATCGCGAGGAACAGGCCGGCGCGAGCGCGCTCGTCGACGGTCATCGCGAGGACGTCCTCGCCGTCGAGGGTCACGGTGCCGCCGGTGACGGTGTACTTCGGGTGGCCGGCGATGCTGTAGGCCAGCGTCGACTTGCCGGAGCCGTTGGGCCCCATGATCGCGTGCGTCTCCCCCGACTTCACGGTGAGGTCGACCCCGCGCAGGATCTCCTTGGGGCCGTCCTCGGTCTCGACCGAGACCGTCAGTCCCTTGATCTCGAGCGTGCTCATCGGGTCAGTTCTCCTTGTTCGTCGTGCTGGGGGTCTGCTGGGTGGCGGCCGCGTAGGCCGTGGAGGCGAGCTCCTCCTCGATCGCCGCGGTGATCTCGTCACGCAGGTCGGCGAGCGGGATCTCGCGGATGATGTCGGCGAAGAAGCCACGCACGACGAGCCGCTTGGCCTCGTCCTCGGTGATGCCGCGCGACTGCAGGTAGAACAGCTGCAGGTCGTCGAACCGGCCCGTGGCAGAGGCGTGCCCGGCGCCCTCGATCTCGCCGGTCTCGATCTCGAGGTTCGGTACCGAGTCGGCGCGCGCGCCGTCGGTGAGCACGAGGTTGCGGTTGAGCTCGTAGGTGTCGGTGCCCTCGGCCTCGGCGCGGATCAGGACGTCGCCGACCCAGACCGTGCGGGCCGTCTCGCCCTGGAGCGCGCCCTTGTAGGTGGCCCGGCTCTTGCAGTGTGCCTCGTTGTGGTCGATGTAGGACCGGTGCTCGAGGTGCTGGCCGGCGTCGGCGAAGTAGACGCCGAGCAGGGTGGCGTCACCACCCGGGCCGGCGTAGCGGACGTTGGCGTTGACGCGGACGACCTCGCCGCCGAGCGTCACCGCGAGGTGCTTGTAGCGCGAGTCGCGCCCGACGAGCGCGTCGTGCTGGGCGAGGTGGACCGCGTCGTCGTCCCACCGCTGCACCGAGACGACCGTGAGGTCGGACCCGTCGCCGGTGACGACGGAGAGCAGCTGGGAGTACTGCGCCGAGCCGGTGTGCTCGACGACGACGGTGGCCTTGGAGAAGCGGCCCGCACGCACGACGAGGTGGCCGTGCACCGGCTCGCCGCCGCGTCCGACGAGCGAGACGCGCACCGGGGCGTCGAGCTCGGCCTCGGCCGCGATGTCGAGGAGCACGGCCCCGGCGGCCGCGCCCGCGACGACCGCGGCTCGGTCCTGCGGCGGCAGGATGCCGAGAGCGCGGGCCTCCTCGGCGGTGAC
>JAEXXY010000018.1 GCA_023451855.1 Actinomycetes bacterium | reverse complement strand
ACCAGGCGCAGGGTGCGCGGTCACGAGCTGGCTGACGAGCGAGCGGACGGGAGCCGCCGCCGGTCAGCGGAGTGCCGCGGAGCGGGCGTACCCCTCGGCCAGGTCGAGCACGCGCCGGACGTAGGCGTCGGAAGCGTTGTACCCCAGGATCGCCCGCGCCCACGCGCGCCCGTCGCGCAGGTCGGCCCCGCCGGCGCACAGGTGCCTGGCTGCACCCCACGCCGCGTCGTCGATGTCGGCGGGGTCCGCCACGCCGTCGGCGTCCGCGTCGGCACCGAACCGCTGCCACGAGCTCGTCAGGAACTGCATCGGTCCGACGGCGTGGTCCCACGTCGGGTCCCCGTGCAGGCGCACCCCCTCGGCGTCGGAGCGAAGCGCGGCGAAGCCGTCCTGCCCGTCGAGCGCAGGCCCGACGATGGGCTTCGAGGTGCGCCCGCTCCTCAGCAGTCGTCCGCCACCGATCGTCCCGTGAGCGGACTCGACCTGCCCGATGGCGGCCAGCGTCGTCCAGCCGACGTGGCAGCCGGGGAGGTCGGCCGCCCCGAGGATCGAGGCCCGCCCGTACGCCCGGAGCGCCACGGCGGGGATCCCGGTGCGTGCCGCGATGCGCGACACCCATCGCGGATCCGGTTGCACCACCAGGGCGCCGCTCTTGCCGCCGTGAGCGCCGGCGCGCGACGAACGCTCCGTCGCGCCCCGGTCGGCGGGAGCGGTCAGTGCCGATGTGTCGAGGACGTCGACGAGCGAACCCGTCGCCGGCTGGTCGACCGGGCCGAGTGACCCGTGACCGACCAGCCACGAGGCACCGAAGAAGGCCGCGCCCAGCACCAGGCCGGCCATCGGGACAGAGGCGACCAGCCGTCGCGATCGGGCCGGCAGGCCCTTCGGCACGCCCTTCGACGCGCCCTTCGACACGCCCTTCGACGCGCCCTTCGACGCGCCGCCAGGACCGCGGCGCGAGCCGGTCGTGCCGGCCGCGGGGCGGCCGGTGGCGCGCACCGGCCGTCGGGCTCCACGCGTCATCATCACCCCTGGTACCGGCCGTGCACCGGGCGAGGATACGCAGCGGACGGCAGTTCGGACGGGAGGCGGGGCCGAAGGGGGGCACAACCACCGAAAGGGTCGTGCCGGCCGCCCCGAGGCCGACGCTGTCATGATGGCGCGATGCGTGCGATGGTCGTCGATGCCGTCCGGGCCAGGCCCGAGGTGCGAGTGGTCCCTGACCCCGTCGCCCCGGACGCCGGGGTGGTCGTCGAGGTCATGGCGACCGGACTGTGCCGCAGCGACTGGCACGCGTGGGCGGGCCACGACGACATCGCCTTCCCCCACGTGCCCGGTCACGAGCTCGCCGGCGTCGTCCGCGAGGTGGGTCGCGACGTCGGGCGCTGGCGGGTCGGCGACCGCGTCACCGTGCCGTTCGTCTGCGGGTGCGGTCGGTGTGACTGGTGCCGGTCCGGGCAGGCCCAGGTGTGCCCCGACCAGGAACAGCCGGGCTTCACGCACTGGGGGTCGTTCGCCGAGTACGTCGCGCTGCACGCGGCCGACACGAATGTCGTGGCACTGCCGGAGTCGCTCGGATTCTCGGCCGCGGCCGCCCTCGGCTGCCGCTTCGCCACCGCCCATCGGGCACTGGCCGCTCGAGCCCGGGTGGTCGAGGGCGAGTGGGTCACCGTCGTCGGTGCCGGCGGCGTCGGCCTCAGCTGCGTCATGATCGCGCGGGCGCTCGGTGCTCGGGTGGTCGCTGTGGACCGCAACCCCGCGGCCCTCTCAGCGGCAGCCGCGCTCGGCGCCGACCACACGCTGCTCGCGGGCGGCACGGACGGTGCGGACGGTGCGGACGTCAGTGACGTCGTCGACGTCCCGGCGGCGGTGGCCGACCTGACCGGCGGCGGGAGCCACGTCGCCGTGGACGCGGTCGGCAGCGAGCAGACCTGTGCCGACGCCGTTCTCAGCCTGCGCCGGCGCGGTCGCCACGTGCAGGTGGGCCTGCTGCCGCCTGTCGACGGACACCCGCGCGTCCCCATGGCACGCGTCATCGCGTGGGAGCTCGACCTGCTCGGCAGCCACGGCATGGCCGCCCGCGACTACCCGGCCCTGATGCGGCTCGTGGACGAGGGCGTGCTCGCGCCCGAGCGCCTCGTCGAGCGGACGGTCGGGCTCGAGGAGGCCGCCGCGCTGCTCCCCGGTTTCGACCGCGCGGCGGTCGCGGGCATGACGATGATCGACCCCCGACGCTGACCCGGGCTTCCCGAACCACGGACCTCATGGGCCTGAACGGGACAAACCGGAACAAATGGGTATGGCCGCAACGTCCTGGTCGGAGGCGCCGTGGAGGGAGCTCCCGGCCAGGACGCCTTACGGAGGGCTCGTAGGCTCGCCCTGTGACCTCGTTCGTCTATGCAGCCGTCCGCACGCCTTTCGGCAAGTTCAACGGCAGCCTCGCCGGTACTCGCCCCGACGACCTTGCCGCCCACGCGATCTCGTCCCTGCTGGCCCTGACGCCGGAGCTCGACCCGGCACGCGTCGACGACGTCGTGTGGGGCAACGCCAACGGCGCCGGCGAGGAGAACCGCAACGTCGGGCGCATGGCGGCCCTGCTGGCAGGGATGCCGGTCACCGTGCCCGGCACGACGATCAACCGGCTGTGCGGGTCGAGCCTCGACGCCGTCCACGTCGGCTCTCGCGCCATCGAGACCGGGGACGCCGCCATCGTGCTCACCGGTGGCGTCGAGTCGATGACGCGCGCGCCGTGGGTCATGCCCAAGCCGTCGCGGCCCTTCCCCGCCGGCGACGTGACCGCCGTCTCGACGGCCCTCGGCTGGCGCCTCGTCAACCCCCGGATGAACCCGGCGTGGACGGTCTCGCTCGGCGAGGCCAACGAGCAGCTGCAGGAGAAGTTCGGGATCTCGCGCGAGCGGCAGGACGAGTTCGCCGCGCGCTCGCACCGCCTGGCGCACCAAGCCTGGGAGGACGGTTTCTACGACGACCTCGTCGTCCCGCTCGAGGGTTCCGAGCTGACACGTGACGAGGGCATCCGCCCCGACAGCTCGACGGAGACGCTGGCCACCCTGAAGCCCTCCTTCCGCGAGGACGGCACCATCACCGCCGGGAACGCCTCCCCCCTCAGCGACGGCGCGTCGGCCGTCCTGCTCGGCTCGGAGGCCGCGGCCGACGACATCGGCGTGAGCCCGGTGGCGCGGATCGCCGGCCGGGCGGCGCACGCCCTGACGCCCCAGGAGTTCGGCTACGCCCCCGTCGAGGCCGCCAACCGAGCCCTCGAGCGGGCCGGCATCGGGTGGGACGCCGTCGGGGCCGTCGAGCTCAACGAGGCCTTCGCGGTGCAGTCGCTCGCCTGCCTCGACGCGTGGAGGGTCGACCCCGAGATCGTCAACACCCGCGGTGGCGCCATCGCCATCGGCCACCCGCTCGGGGCGTCCGGCGGACGCATCGTCGCCACCCTGGCCAAGGTCCTGCGCGAGCGCCGCGAACGCTGGGGCGTCGCGGCGATCTGCATCGGCGTCGGCCAGGGCCTGGCCGTCGTCCTCGAGAACGTCGAGGTGCGCTGACCAGACCCACCGGTCGACGGACGCGGCTCAGGGCCGTGGGAGGACGGTGAGGACACGCTCGATGTGGTCGCGGAACTCCTGCATGAACCCCGACAGGAAGTCGGCCGTGGCCTCGTCGGTCACCTCGCCGTCGTCGGTGAACAGGCCGGCCCGGAACCACACGTACGCCTCGGGTGCCGTCATCTGGCGCGCGTTGCAGAAGCTGAGCACGCCGCGCAGGCTCTGCTGGGCGAGCGCGGTGCCGATCTGGCCGGGCGAGGCCCCGATGACCGCGGCCGGGATGTGGTCGAACGAGTTCTGGCCCCACGGGCGGGAGGCCCAGTCGATGGCGTTCTTCAGGGCGCCGGGGATCGACCGGTTGTACTCCGGCGTCACGAACAGCACGGCCTGCGAGCGGGCGATCGCATCCTTGAGCGCCTGGGGCTCCGCGGGGTAGCCGCCGTCGAAGTCCGGGCTGTAGAGCGGGAGGTTGCCGATCGGGATCTCGGTGAAGGTCAGGTCCTGGGGCGCGAGCCGGATCAGGGCGCGGCTCAGGGTGCGGTTGATCGAGGTCGAGGACAGACTGCCGACGAAGTAGCCGACGTCGTAGGTGGGCATGGGGCCTCCAAGGTTCGGGACTGGGGTCAGTCGCAAGTCGAGCCTCGGGTCGGACCCGGCTCCTTCGAGGCTCCCAGAGTTGCGCGGCCCTGCCCACCCCAGCAGGAGCCCGAGACGTTCGCCTCGTGCCGTCTGTCCGGCACGGCCCGACCTGAGAGGCCCTCACAGGCTTCTGCGTCAGACTCACGACCTTGCCGCCTGACCGACGACAAGGACCCTGAGTGGATCGACGACCCCGGCGTCACCGACGCACCGCCTCCTCGCCCCGACCCTCCCGATGGTCGCTGCGCGACCGGCTTGCCCTCGCCGGCGTGACCCTCGCGACCCTGCTCGTCGGGGCGGCACCCGCCGTGGGCCAGTCGATCAGCGACGGGGCACCGGTGGACGTCGGCGGGCCCTCGGCCACGGTGCTCAGCGTCGACGCGCACCACGGGTGGCTCGTCGAGGCGTTCGGCGACGTGCACCGGGCGCGCCACGTCGCCGTCATCGTCCCCGGCGTCGGCTGGACCGGCCCGCTCCTGCGCGACGAACGGGACGCCGGACGCCGGCACCCCGCCGTGCAGGCCCGCACCCTCCTCGCCGAGATGCAGCGGTCGGACCCCGGCAGACCGGCGGCGGTGGTGGTCTGGCTCGGCTACGACCCCCCGTCGGGGATCGACGCCGACGCCGCCCGCTCGGACCGGGCGGTCGACGGCGCTCCACGGCTCGTCTCCTTCCTCGACCACCTCTCGCGATCGGCCGCCGTGAGCCTCGTGTGCCACAGCTACGGCTCGGTGGTCTGTGCCCACGCCGCGCCTCATCTGCGGGTCGCCAACCTCGTCGTCGTCGGCTCGCCGGGGATGGACGTGTGGACGCGCTCGGCCCTGCACACCCGGGCGACAGTGTGGGCCGGCGTCGCCGCCGACGACCCGATCGGGCTCGTCCCGCACACCCGCGTCGAGGGCTTCGGCCACGCCGCCGACCCGACGTCCCCCTCGTTCGGGGCGCGGCCACTGCCGGTCGCCGGGGCGCACGGGCACAACGGCTACCTGGCCGCGGGTACCGACTCGGTGCGAGCGGTCGCGCAGATCGCGACCGGCCGGGGTTCGAGCGTGTCCGTGGTGCGGGGGC
>JAEXXY010000011.1 GCA_023451855.1 Actinomycetes bacterium | reverse complement strand
GTCTTCGGCCTGGGGTGGGCGCCGTGCATGGGCCCGACGCTCGGGGCGATCCTCGCCATGGCCGCGCCGCTGTCGGCGGAGTCCGGCACTGTCGGCCGCGGGGTGCTCCTCGCCGTCTTCTACTGCGTCGGTCTCGGGGTCCCCTTCGTGCTCATGGCGGCGCTGTGGGAGCGCGCCGGACGCGCGAGCGGCTGGCTGCGCCGGCACCGGCGCCCCATCCAGCTCGTCGGCGGTGGCCTGCTGCTCGCCGTCGGCATCCTCATGGTGACCGGCCTCTGGGAGGACGTCATCGTGTGGGTCCAGACCCACTTCGTCGCGACGTTCCAGGTGGCCCTGTGATGACGACCGGTACCCCGACGAAGAAGGCCGCGAAGGCTGTCAAGGAGCAGGAGCGGCAGGAGCGTCGCGACCGCGAGCCGGTGCTGCCCGAGCTCGGTGTGATCGGCATGCTGCGCTGGGGCTGGCGGCAGCTGACGAGCATGCGCACCGCGCTCTTCCTGCTCCTGCTGCTGGCCATCGCGGCCGTGCCCGGCTCGATCTTCCCGCAGCGCAACATCGACGCCGGACGCGTCGCCGACTACATCGCCCAGAACCCGACGTCCTCGCCGTGGCTCGACCGGTTCGGGTTCTTCGACGTCTACTCCTCGCCGTGGTTCTCGGCGATCTACCTGCTGCTGTTCGTCTCCCTCGTCGGCTGCATCGTGCCGCGCAGCAAGGTGCACCTCGCGGCCCTGCGCGCCAAGCCGCCCAAGGCGCCTGCGCGCCTGCGCCGCCTCGACGAGAGCGCCGAGGTGACGACGACCCTGACCCCCGACGAGGCGCTACAGGTCGCGCGGGAGGTGCTGCGGGGCAAGCGGTTCCGCGTCCACTCCCACGACGCGACCTCTGTCAGCGCCGAGTCGGGCTACCTGCGTGAGACCGGCAACCTGCTCTTCCACCTCGCGCTCACCGGCATCATCGTCGGCATGGCCGTGGGCCACCTGTTCGGCTGGCGCGGCGACGTCATCCTGCCCGAGGGCGAGAAGATCGCGGCCTCGGCCGGCACGTTCAACACGTGGTCGCCGGGCCCGTGGGTCAGCGAGGAGTCGCTCCCGCCGTTCGTCCTGTCGCTGACCAGGCTGCACGTGGCCTTCGAGGAGACGCCCGGCAAGGACTTCGGCAAGCCGCGCGACTTCACCGCCGAGGCGAGGCTCTCGCCGGAGCCGGGGGCACCGGCCGCCGACGAGTCGATCAGCGTCAACCACCCGGCCAGCGTCGACGGCGCCGACATCTTCCTGCTCGGCAACGGCTACACGCCGGTCATCACGGTCCGCGACGCCAAGGGCACCGTCCTCTATCGCGAGGCCACCCCGTTCCTGCCGCAGGACCAGAACTACCGCTCGGTCGGCGTCGTCAAGGTGCCCTCGGCCTCGCCGAAGCAGCTCGGGTTCACCGGCTTCTTCCTGCCGACCGCCGAGCCGACCTTCAGGAACGGCCCGGTGTCGCTGTTCCCCGACGCGCAGAACCCCGAGCTGGCGCTGTCGGTGTGGGAGGGCAACCTCTTCCCCGGCAACCGGCCGCAGTCGGTGTACACGCTCAACACCGACGAGATGAAGCAGGTGACCGGCAGCGACGGCTCGCCCGAGCTGGTCCGGCTCAAGCTCGGCGAGACCAAGCAGCTGCCGGGCGGCCGCGGCTCGATCTCGTTCGACTCGGTCAAGCGCTTCGCCGGACTGTCGGTGCGCACCGACCCCGGAGCGCCGGTCAGCCTCGTCAGCGCCCTGCTGGCCACGGGTGGGCTCATCCTCGGCCTCACCATCAAGCGCCGACGCGTCTTCGTCCGCGTGCGCCCGGCGGTCGAGGCCGCCGCGGCGGGGCCCGGTGTGCCAGGCGGGCCAGGCGGGCCGAGTGGGCCGAGTGGCTCCGCCGGGCCGGACCCCGAGGCTGGGGCCCGCGCGGGGGCACCGACTACCGTGGTCACCATCGGTGGCCTCTCCAAGGACTCCGACCCCGGGCTCGCCGCGATCGTCGCGGCGGTGCACGACCGACTGGCAGAACGGAACGACCACCCGTGAACCTCCCAGGCAACGCGAACGCCGCGCTCTACGCGTCGATGATCGTCTACACGCTGGCCATGCTCGCCTTCACGTGGCACCTCGCGGCGCGCGCGCCGAAGGTTGCCGACTCGCGGGTGGCCGACCGTGAGGAGGTGCTCGTCGGCGCGGGCTCGGGCACCGACGACCGGCCGCGGCCGGTGTCGCCGTACGCCGCCGGCCCGGGCTACGAGGAGAGCCTCAAGAGCCGCCAGCGCGGCAGCATCGCGCTGATGCTCACCTACCTGGCCTCGGCGCTGCTCGCCGCGTCGGTGCTCATGCGCGGGCTCGCGGTCTCGCGCCCGCCGTGGGGCAACATGTTCGAGTTCGCCACGGCGGCCGCCGCGGCCGTGGGGGTCGTGTACTCGCTCCTGGCCCGCCGCAAGGGGTGGGAGTGGCTCGGCGTCTTCATCGTCACGCCGATCCTGCTCGTCCTCGGCCTCTCGCTCACCGTGCTCTACACCGAGGCCGGCGAGCTCATGCCGGCGCTCAAGTCGTATTGGCTCGGCATCCACGTGTCGGTGGCCTTCATCGCCGTGGCGTTCTTCACCATCGCGGCGGCGATCGGTGCGCTCTACCTCGTGCGCCGCCACCGCGAGGACAAGCCGGTGAAGCCCACGTTCATCGAGTCGCTGCCGTCGTCGGCGGCCCTCGAGCGGGCGGCCTACAGCATCAACATGGTCGGCTTCGTCCTCTGGACCTTCACCCTCATCGCCGGCGCCATCTGGGCCAAGCAGGCATGGGGCGCCTACTGGCAGTGGGACCCCAAGGAGGTGTGGACGTTCGTCATCTGGGTCGTCTACGCCGCCTACATGCACGGGCGGGCGACCGCCGGCGTCGACCACCGCCGTTCGATGTACATCGCGCTCGGCGGCTACGTCTGCGTCATCGTCAACTTCACCCTGGTCAACCTCGTGTCGACGTTCGTCGGCATGCACAACTACTCGGGCATGTGAGGGTGGTCTGACATGGTCCGGTACGGCCTGCTGCGCCTGCTCATCTTCTTCGGGTTCCTGTTCCTCTTCTGGCTCATCGGGATCCGCGACAACCCCGTCCTGCTCGTCGGGGCCGCCGCGCTGGCGTCGGCCGCGGCGTCCTACGTCCTGCTGCGCGGGATGCGCGACGAGATCACCGCGAACCTCGTCGAGCGCCACGAGGCCCGCGTCCAGGCCAAGCAGGGGGCCGCGGCGTCGGCACCCGAGCCGTCGAGCGACGAGGCCGCGGAGGACGCCGAGGTCGAGCAGGCCGAGCACGGGGACACCCGCGAGCGCTGACGTCCGCGCCTGCCCGAACGACCCTCAGGCGACGCCGAGCCGCGCCGCGACCCGGTCGGCCGTGCAGGCGGCATCGGTGCCGACGCCGAAGAGCAGCGCCGAGCTGCGCCGGCGCAGGAAGTGCACGCCGACGAAGTGCAGGTCGGGGGCCGCGGTGCTCTCGCCGTCGTCGTGCACCGGGAAGCCGAGGTCGTCGACGAGTCCGGGCACCCGGATCCACGAGGTGTAGTCGGGGCGGAAGCCGGCCGCGACGAGGACCGACCCGAGCCGGGCCACCGGCACCGACTCGACGGGCGTGCCCGCGAGCGGCGCCGGGTCGGGCAGGTCGGGGCGCTCGAGGTGCTGGCGGTCGCACACCCCGAAGACGAGGTCGCGCAGGCTGCGGTAGACCCCGTCACCGAAGGCGACCGACGCGTCGAGGTCGGGCGCCAGCCGCACGACGCCGTCCTGCGCGCCGAGCAGGTGGCCACCGAGCCGGACGCCGAGGGCGGCGAGCGTCCGGTAGTGCAGGTCGTGGCCGCCGGCGGCCCCGCTGACCTGCGGGTTCGCGCCGAGCCGGGCAGCGGGCGTCGGTAGGTCCTCCACCCGCTGGTCGAAGAACGGGGTGTCGAGGAGCCACTCGAAGACGTCGCGGCCACCGGCGCGGCGCGGGAACCAGGGGGCGCGCCCGCACGCCATGACGACCTCCCGGCCCGACACCGCGAGCTCCTCGGCCACCTGGCAGGCGCTCTGGCCGCTGCCGACGACGAGCACCGGGCCGTCGAGCAGCGAGCCCGGGTTCGTGTAGGCGGTGAGGTCGAGGACGGGCAGCGACGCGGGGAGGGTTTCGCAGGCGGCGGGACGGTGCGGCCGCTGGTAGGCGCCGGTGGACACGACGACGACCCGGCTGACGAGCGTCCCGGAGTCGGTGCCCAGGGTGAAGCCACCGCCGTCACGGGGCTGCAGGTTGCGGACGGCGCACCCACCGCGGACCGGGGCGCGCAGCCGGCCCGCCCACGCCTCGAGGTGCCCCGCGATCTCGTCGCGGCCCATGAAGCCGAACGGGTCGTCACCGCGGTAGGGCGCCCCCGGGAGGCGGACGGTGTGGTTCTGGCCGACGAGCGTGAAGCTGTCCCAGCGGTGTCGCCACGAGGACCCCGGTGTCTCGGCCTCGAGCACGACGTGGTCCACCCCGCGCTGCTCGAGCTCGTGGCTCGTGGCGAGCCCGGCCTGCCCGGCCCCGATGACGACGACGTCGGCCTCCTCCGACATGCCTCCACGGTGGCACCGGCGCCGGCGAGTGTCCGGCGAACCGGGGAAGAGGGCGGCGCGGTCGGTCAGCCCCGGCCGAGGGCGAGCCCGACGGCGAGCAGCACCGACCACGCGAGCTGGAACCGCCCCGTGCCGGCGAGGGCCGGGATGAGGCCCGGACCGGTCGCGCCGCCGAGCACGGCCTGCATGGGTCGCACGACGAGCGGAGCCGCGAGGAGCGCGAGCAGGGCCCACGGCGAGGTGAACGACACGATGCCGGCGACGACGAAGGCGACGGCCACGAGCGCGACGTAGAAGGCGCGGGTGCCCCGCTCGCCCATCCGCACCGCGAGCGTCCGCTTGCCGTGCTCGCGGTCGGTGGGGATGTCGCGCAGGTTGTTGGCCACGAGGATCGCCGAGGCGAGCGCGCCCACGCCGACCGCGCCCCACCAGCAGGCGGCGGTGGGCGGCGTCATCGTCGCCATGGTGCCCACCGTCGCGACGAGACCGAAGAAGACGAAGACGAACACCTCGCCGAGCCCGAGGTAGCCGTAGGGCCGGGACCCGCCCGTGTAGTACCAGGCCGCGAGCACGGCCGCGGCGCCGATGGGGATCATGACCCACAGCCCGGACAGGCCGACGAGGGCGAGGCCCACGACGGCCGCGAACCCGAACGAGGCGAACGCCGCGAACTTGACCGACGAGGGCTGGGCGAGTCGCTGGCCGACGAGGCGGACCGGTCCGACGCGCACCTCGTCGGTGCCGCGGATGCCGTCGGAGTAGTCGTTGGCGTAGTTGACGCCGACCTGCAGGGCGAGCGCGACGACGAGGGCCAGCACCGCGTAGGCCCAGACGATGTGGCCGGTCTGGTAGGCCGCTCCGGTACCGACGAGGATGGGGGAGACGGCGGCGGGCAGCGTGCGGGGGCGGGCGCCCTCGATCCACTGGGACAGGGTGGCCATGAGGTCAGGCGGTCCTTCTACAGCTTGCGGAGGAAGTCAGGGTCGTCGTCGGGGCCCTTGGGGCCGGCCGGCCCGGACGGACGCCGGGGCCCCGGGCGGCGCGGCCCCCGCG
>JAEXXY010000425.1 GCA_023451855.1 Actinomycetes bacterium | reverse complement strand
GCTCCGGCAAGACCCGCGTGCTGACCCACCGCATCGCCTGGCTGCTCGGCGAGCGCGGCGTGCAGCCGGGCCAGGTCCTGGCCATCACCTTCACCAACAAGGCGGCGGCCGAGATGCGCGAGCGCGTCGAGGCCATCGTGGGCCCGCGGGCGCGGGCCATGTGGGTCATGACCTTCCACTCCGCGTGCGTGCGAATCCTGCGGCGCGAGGCCGCCAAGGTCGGCATGAAGTCGACGTTCTCGATCTACGACGCCGCCGACAGCCAGCGCCTCATGGGCCTCGTGCTGCGCGACCTCGACCTCGACCCCAAGCGCTACCCGCCGCGCAGCTTCTCCGCGCAGGTCAGCAACCTCAAGAACGAGCTCATCGACGAGGAGACGTACGCCTCGCAGGTGGCCGAGGGCACCCACTACGACCGCACGGTGTCGCAGGCGTACACCCAGTACCAGCGTCGCCTGCGCCAGGCCAACGCCCTCGACTTCGACGACATCATCATGATGACCGTCAACATCCTGCAGGCCTTCCCCGACGTCGCCGAGTACTACCGGCGCCGGTTCCGGCACGTACTCGTCGACGAGTACCAGGACACCAACCAGGCGCAGTACCAGCTGATCCGCGAGCTCGTCGGCGAGGTCAAGGGCCCCGAGGGGGCCTACGCCGTCCCGCCGGCCGAGCTGTGCGTCGTCGGCGACTCCGACCAGTCGATCTACGCCTTCCGCGGCGCGACGATCCGCAACATCCTCGAGTTCGAGAAGGACTACCCGGACGCCCGCACCATCCTGCTCGAGCAGAACTACCGCTCCACGCAACGCATCCTGCGCGCCGCGAACGCCGTCATCGCCCGCAACGAGGGGCGTCGGGCCAAGAACCTGTGGACCGACTCCGGCGACGGCGCGATGATCGTCGGCTACGTCGCCGACAACGAGCACGACGAGGCGGCGTTCGTCGCCAAGCAGATCGACGACCTCGCCGAGCACGGCGTCAAGCCCGGCGACGTCGCCGTCTTCTACCGCACCAACGCGCAGAGCCGGGCCGTCGAGGAGGTCCTCGTGCGGACCGGCCTGCCGTACAAGGTGGTCGGCGGCACCCGCTTCTACGAGCGTCGTGAGGTCAAGGACGCCCTCGCCTACCTGCGCGTCGTGTCCAACCCCACCGACACCGTCAACCTGCGGCGCATCCTCAACACGCCCAAGCGCGGCATCGGCGACCGCGCCGAGGCGTGCGTGGCGGCTCTCGCCGAGCGCGAGCGCATCCCGTTCGTGGCGGCCCTCGGCCGGGCCGAGGACGCCCCGGGCATCGCGACCCGGTCGGTCGCCGCGATCCAGGGCTTCACCTCGATGCTCGAGCAGCTGCGGCTCGTCTACGACAGCGGTGGCGGCATCGCGACGCTCCTCGAGGCCGTCCTCGACCAGAGCGGCTACCTCGCCGAGCTGCGCGCCAGCCAGGACCCGCAGGACGAGACCCGCATCGAGAACCTCGCCGAGCTCGTCGCCGTCGCGCAGGAGTACGACGAGCGTCGGGCCCGCGACGCGGCGGAGGCCGAGGTCACGGGCGAGGCCGCCTCGACGCCGGGCCAGCCCGATGCCGAGCCTGAAGACGTCGCGCCGGCTGGGCCGCTCGAGGAGTTCCTCGAGCAGGTCTCGCTCGTGGCCGACGCCGACGAGATCCCCGACGAGCCCGAGGCGCAGGCCCAGGGCGTCGTCACGCTCATGACGCTCCACACGGCCAAGGGCCTCGAGTTCCCCGTCGTCTTCCTCACCGGCATGGAGGACGGCACCTTCCCGCACCTGCGCGCCCTCGGCGACCCGAAGGAGCTCGAGGAGGAGCGCCGGCTGGCCTACGTCGGCATCACCCGCGCCCGCGAGCGGCTCTACCTGACGCGTGCCGCGGTGCGCTCGGCGTGGGGCGCGCCGCAGTACAACCCGCCCTCTCGCTTCCTCGATGAGATCCCCGGCGACCTGCTCGACTGGCAGCGGCTCGGTCCCTCCTTCAGCGGCGCTCGCGGGTCCGACCGCCCGGCCGTCGCGACGCTCGCGGCCCGGCCCGGTGTCCGCAGCCCCGGCAAGCGTCCGGTCATCTCGCTCGACGCCGGCGACCGCGTCAGCCACGACGCGTTCGGCCTCGGCACCGTCGTGCGGGTCGAGGGGGAGGGCGACAAGTCGATGGCGCACGTCGACTTCGGTCCCGACACCGGCACCAAGCGGCTGCTGCTGCGCTACGCGCCACTCGTCAAGCTCTGAGGCGGACCCGCACCCCCGGACACACGACGGAGGCCCGCCCCGGATGGGGCGGGCCTCGTGTCGTGACGCCGTTCGCGTCGGTGCAGCTGGTGCCGCAGGTGGTGCGGGCCTGCGGGACGGCTCAGAGGTTGACGCCGCGGTCGGCCAGCCACGCCCGAGGGGCGACCGCGGAGCCGTCGCCGGGGTGGATCTCGAGGTGCACGTGCGGTCCGGTCGAGTTGCCGGTGGAGCCGCTGTAGGAGACGAGCTGACCCGGCTCGACCTGCTCGCCGACCGAGACGACGAGGCGGCTGTTGTGGGCCATCCACGAGACGGTGCCGTCCCAGTAGCGGATCTTGACCATGTAGCCGTAGCCCTCGGTGGACCAGCCGGCGAACACGACGGTGCCGCTGGAGAGGGCGTGGACCGGGGTGCCGGTGGCGACGGCGAGGTCCTGGGCCGGGTGCATCTTGCCCCAGCGCCAGCCGAAGCCCGAGGTGAGCGTGTAGCCCGCGACCGGTACGACCCAACGGTGGGCCCGGGCGATGGCCCGGGCCCTGGCTGCTTCCTTGGCCTTGCGGACGGCCTCGGCCCTGGCC
>JAEXXY010000411.1 GCA_023451855.1 Actinomycetes bacterium | reverse complement strand
GGGCAGCGACGCGTAGGGCTGCGACGGCGCCTCCGGCAGGTCCTCGCGCGCGGGCACACCCGCGCCGCCGGGCGCTGACGGCCGCTCGGGCTGGCCGGGCTGGCCGGGCTGCTCCGGCTGCTCCGGGTCGCCGCTGGGGGTGTCGCTCAGCATGTCAGTCCGTCCTTGGGCACGCGGCCCTGCACGAAGTAGGCATCGACGGCCGAGTCGACGCACGCGTTGCTCCGACGGTAGGCGGTGTGACCGTCACCGTCGAAGGTGATGAGGGAGGCGTTCTCGAGCTGGTCGGCGAGGCGCTTGCTCCACTCGTAGATCGTGGCCGGGTCGCGCGTCGTGCCGATGACGACGATGGGGTCGGCGCCGGGGGCGCGCACCTCGTGCGGCTGGTCGGTCGACCTCGCCGGCCAGAAGCCGCACGGCAGGGCGCCCCACGCGAGCGTGGCACCCCATGTCGGGGCGGTCTTGGCGAACTCCTTGGCGTAGCCCTCGTAGGCCGAGAGGTCGGGGCTGTCGGGCCGGTCGAGGCAGTTGACGGCGTTGATCGCCTCGAGGAGGTTGCCGTCGTAGCCGCCGCCCGGGTGCCGGCTGGCGTAGCCGTCGGCCAGCTGCATGAGCGTCTGGGCCGAGCCCGACTTCGCCTCCTGGAGGGCCTGGGTCAGGATGCCCCACGCGCCCTGGTCGTAGAGGGCGTAGGCGACGCCGAGCCGGGCCCAGGCCTCGTCCATCCGCGGGATCGTCGCGTCGCCGGTGGGCAGCGGGTCCCGGTCCATCCGGACGAAGAAGTCGTCGAGGCCCTTGGCTGCGGCCGGGACGGTGTCGCCGAGGGGGCAGTCGCCCTCCTGGACGCACGAGGCGAGGTAGGCGTTCGTCGCGATCTGGAAGCCCTTGGCCTGTCCGGCCGCGAGCTCCTTGCTCGTGAGGTCGGGCGGCACGACGCCGTCGAGGACGACGCGGCCCACGCGCTGCGGGAACAGGTCGGCGTACGTCGAGCCGATGAAGGTGCCGTAGGACTTGCCAAGGTAGTTCAGCTGCCGGTCGCCGACCGCCGCGCGCAGCACGTCCATGTCGCGGGCCACCTCGGCCGTCGACATGTGCTTGACGAGCTGGGGCTTGTCCTTGACGCAGCCGGCGGCCAGCTTCTTGTTCTGCTGGAGGAGGTCCTGCTCCTCGGCCGGGTCGTCGGGCGTCGTGTCGGTACCGAGGTAGGCGTCCATGTCGGAGTCGCTGAGGCAGTCGATCGGCTCCGAGCGGGCCACGCCGCGCGGGTCGAAGCCGACGAGGTCGAAGTACTTGCGCACCTGGGTGCCGACGATGGTGTCGGCCCCCTGTTGCACGTAGTCGACGCCGGACGCGCCCGGGCCGCCGGGGTTGGCCAGCAGCGAGCCGAGACGGTGGGCCTGGTCGCGGGCCTTGACCCGCACGACCTTCATCGTGATGTCGCTCGAGGGGTCCGGTGCCGCGTAGTCGAGCGGCACGGTGAGGTCGGCGCACTCGGCGGTGCCGCACGTCTTCCAGTCGAGCTTCTGCGTGTAGTACCGCGCGAGCTGCGGCGACGGGGCGGCCGTGGCTTCGGGCAGACCGGACCGGCTCGTGCCCGGCACTGGCGGGTCTGACTGGTCGCACGCGGCCGAGCTGAGGACGAGCGCCGCGGTCACCGTCGTCGCGAGGAGGGCTCGGGCGATGGCGGCAGGGCGTGTCGTCATGTCCGAAACGGTAACCGGTCCCGCTGAGGGCGCGAGCCGGCGCCGCACGGGGCCCGTGGGACTCCTCACATGCCGAGATCGCGCGGGAGCCGCAGCCGCAGGGCCATCGACTCGAGGGCGAGCAGCGGCTGGACGTTGGCGTTGATGCGGTCGCGGGCCTCGCTGATGGCGTCCATCGCACCGAGCAGCTGCTCGGCCGTGAAGACGCCGGCCAGTCCGCGGACCCGGTCGACGGCGTCGGGGTTGACGAGGCCGACGTCGGAGCCGAGCCGGGTGACGAGCGCGTCGCGGTAGATCGAGGTGAGGTCGACGAGGGCGCGGTCGATGACGTCGCGCTCGTGCCGCTTGGCGCGGGTCTTCTGCTCCTTCTCGAGCGCGCCGAGCTGCGAGCGGATGTGCGGCGGCTGGACGCGGGCGCCGGGGTCGGCGCCGAGGGTCTCCATGAGCCGCGCGCGCTCGGCCGCGTCGCGTTCGGTGCTCGAGGCCGAGGACTCCTCCTCGGCGATCTGCGCGAGGTCGGCCGCCGCGTCGATGGCCTCGCCGACGCCGACGATCTTCGTGGACATGGCGATGACGTCGCGGCGGCGGATGCGGGCCTGCTCGTCGCGGGCCAGTCGGCGGGCCAGCCCGATGTGGCTCTGGGCCGCGCGCGCGGCGTAGAGGGCCATGGCTGGGTCGACGCCGTCGCGGCGCTGGAGCAGCTCGGCGACGGACTCGACCGGTGGGGTGCGGAGGCGCACGTGCCGCGAACGCGAGCGGATCGTGACGATGACGTCCTCGAGGCTCGGCGCGCAGAGCATCCACACGGTGCGCGGCGTCGGCTCCTCGAGCGCCTTGAGCAGGGCGTCGGCGGGGGCGTCGGTGTAGGCGGTGAGGCGGTCGGCGTCCTCGATGATGATGATGCGCCAGCGCCCGACCGAGGGGCGCATCGCAGCCTCCTGGACGAGCGCGCGCGCCTCGGCGACCTTGATGGACAGGCCCTCGGTGGCCACGACCTTGACGTCGGCGTGGGTGCCGTCGAGGGCGGTGCGGCACTCGACGCACTCGCCGCATCCGCCCTTGGGGCACTGCAGCGCGGCCGCGAAAGCCCGTGCCGCCGTGGACCGCCCGGACCCCGGCGGCCCCGTGAAGAGCCACGCGTGCGTCATCGCCGCCTCGTCGCGGACGGCCCGCGAGAGGGTCTCGATGGTCGGCTCCTGGCCGACGAGGTCGCGCCAGACGCTCATGAGCGGCTCGCGAGCAGGTGGTCGACGCGGGCCAGGACGTCCGCGTGGAGCGACTCGACGTCCGCGGACGCGTCGAGGACGAGGTAGCGCCCGGGGTCGGCGGCGGCGAGGTCGAGATAGCCCTGGCGGACCGCGGCGTGGAAGGCGTCAGCCTCCGACTCGAGGCGGTCGTGGACGTCGCCCCGGCGGGCCCGGCCCACCTCGGGCGCGACGTCGAGGACGATCGTGAGGTCGGGCAGGACGCCGCCGACGGCCCAGTGCTGCAGGTCGCGGATCTCGCCGGCACCGAGGTCGCGGCCCGCACCCTGGTAGGTGATCGAGCTGTCGACGTAGCGGTCGGTGATGACGACGGCGCCCTCGGCCAGCGCCGGGCGGATGAGGGTCTCGACGTGGTGGGCCTTGTCGGCGGCGAAGAGCAGGGCCTCGGCACGCGCGGCCATGTGGTCGCCGTGCAGCACGAGGTCGCGGATCTGCTGGCCGAGCGGGGTGCCGCCGGGCTGGCGCGTGACGACGACGCGTCGCCCCCGGCTCTCGAGGGCCTCGGTGAGCAACCGCACCTGCGTCGACTTGCCGGCGCCGTCGCCGCCCTCGAAGCAGACGAAGAGGCCGGGTGCCGTACTGGCTCGCGTGGTGCTGGCGGTGGGCGTCTCCGTCACGGCCCCGAGCCTAGGCGATGCCACCGTCACCGCTCGCCGGCCCCGAGGTCGGGCGATCCCGGCGGCGGCCCCGGTCAGCGTCGGGCGAGGAGCGCCTCGGCGATCTGGACCGCGTTGAGGGCCGCGCCCTTGCGCAGGTTGTCACCGACGACGAAGAGGACCAGTCCCTTGCCCTCGGGCGCGGCCTGGTCGACGCGGACGCGGCCGACGAAGACCTCGTCGCGCCCGGCTGCCTCGAGCGGGTTGGGCACGTCGGTGACGACGACGCCGGGCGCGTTCTTGAGCAGGTCGAGGGCCTCCTCGGGCGTGATGTCACGCTCGAACTCGGCGTGGATCGCGAGGCTGTGACCGGTGAAGACGGGCACGCGCACGCAGGTGCCCGAGACGCGCAGGTCGGGGGCGTGCAGGATCTTGCGCGACTCGTTGCGCAGCTTCTGCTCCTCGTCGGTCTCGAGCGACCCGTCGTCGACGATCGACCCGGCGAGCGGCACGACGTTGAAGGCGACCGGCACGGCGTAGACCTGCGCCTCGGGCACCTCGACGGCGCGGCCGTCGAGCGCGAGGCCGGCCGGGTCGCCGGCGTCGTAGGCACCGCGCAGCTGGCGGTCGAGCTCCTGGACGCCCTTGCCGCCGGAGCCGCTGACGGCCTGGTAGCTGCTGACGTGCAGGCGCACAAGCCCGGCGGCGTCGTGCAGCGGCTTGAGGGCCGGCATCGCGGCCATCGTCGTGCAGTTCGGGTTGGCGACGATGCCCTTGGGGATCGTGTCGAGGTCGGCAGCGTTGACCTCGGAGACGACGAGCGGCACCTCGGGGTCCTTGCGCCAGGCGCTCGAGTTGTCGATGACGACGGCGCCCGCTGCGGCGACCTTCGGGGCGAGCTCCCTGCTCGCGGCGCCACCGTTGCTGAACAGGGCGATGTCGATGCCGGAGAAGTCGGCGGTGGCCGAGTCCTCGACGGTGACGTCGCGGCCCTTGAACGGCAGCGTCGTGCCGGCCGAGCGCGCCGACGCGAAGAACCGCACGTCGTCGAGCGGGAACTCCCGCTCCTCGAGGAGGGCCCGCATGACCCCGCCGACCTGACCCGTAGCACCGAAGACACCGACTCGCATGTCACAAGGCTACGGCCCGAGCCGTTGGGGTCCGGACCGCGTTCACCCCTCGGTCACGCCTGTGCCTCGCTCTTCCCCGCCCCGTGCCCCACCCCTTGGCCGGTTCGAGGTATTCGGCGACCACCGGTGGTCGCCGAATACCTCGAACGGGGGGACGAGAGGGCGGGCG
>JAEXXY010000375.1 GCA_023451855.1 Actinomycetes bacterium | reverse complement strand
CGGCGGTACCAGTCGGCGGCGTCGACGAGCGCCGCCGTGGCGCGCGTCCAGTCGTCAGGGGCCGCAGCAGCCGCGACGGCGGACCGGGCCGGGCACGTGACGAGGGCGAGCCGCTTGTACGCGCTGGCGACGCGCCACAGCCGGTCGATGCTCGGCGCAGGCGCACCGTCGGTCGCCGTGAGGACCGAGACCCCCGGACCGCCGCCGAGGACCACCGAGCCGGGGTCGTCGATGAGGTGGCGCAGCGTCACGATCGAGGACTCGATCGTCGCGGCGGCCGTCTCGACGGCGTCGGCGCCGAGCAGCGCGATGCCCGACCCGCCCGGGGCACCCGAGCCGTGCACCGCGTCGGTCGCCGCGGTGCGCACGGTCTGGTCGATCCACACCTCGAAGTCGCGGACCGTGAGCGCCGTGCCGCCCGAGGCGAGCGTGCGGCGGAAGTAGTCGCGGGCGAGGTCGAAGTTGCCGAACTTGTTGTAGGTGCGCGCGATGAGGACCTGCAGCGCCCCGTCCGCCAGGTCGCACGCGTCGAGCTGGCCCACCAGGGTGTGCAGCCGGCGCAGGCCGTAGTTCGTGTCGCGGCTGACGTCGACCGACTGGCCGAGGTTCTCGATCTCGACGCGGGCCTGCTCGGTGCTCGCGAGGCTTCGCGCCGGGGCGGCCGTCAGCTCGACGCCCTCGCGGGCCAGGCGGAAGTCGGGGTCGCCGTAGCACTGGTAGGCACCCCACGTGTTGACGTCGGGGTGCAGGCTCCACGTCTCCGCGCGGGCCCGGGTGACGGCGTCGCCGAAGGTCTCGCCGGCGAGGATCGCGTCGTAAAACGTCGTCGCGAACGTCGCCGCCGCCTCGTCGTCGACGGCCCAGCCGCACGCGACGACGGCGCGGACGCCGATGTCGATGAGCTCGGTGGCGACGCTCGCGGCCAGCCGGTGGTAGCGGCCCCCGAGCGTCGGAGCCGCCCTGTCGCCCTCGGGTACCGCACCGAGGTGGCAGCAGTTGACGAAGACGAGCTCGGGCACCTGGCGCAGCTGCCCGATCTCCCCGGCGGTGAGGAACATCCCGCCGCCGAGGACGAGCCCGGTGACGTGGGCCGTCCCGTCGACGTCGTCGGTGCCCGCCGTCGGCACCGGCCAGTCGAAGACACCGTGCCCCGCCAGGTGCACGATGCGGTAGGCGCCGTCGAAGAGACCCTGCACCACCTGCGTACCCGACGCGGTGATGAGCGGGTCGCACTGGAATCCCTTGTCCTGCAGAGTCTTCGCGACGGCACGGGCCTCCGTCTGGGCGGCAGGGAGCGGCCCGAGACCGCTCTCGGTGTCGCCGACGACGAACGCGCGGCCCGTCGTCGCCGACAGCACGTGGCTGCGCATCGTCGTGCCCTCCAGCTGGCGCACGAGGCCGCGCCGCACCCCGAGCGGCGTCCGGCGTTCGCCGTCGCCCGCGCCCAGCCGGTCGGCGCCGTGGTCGTCGAGCAGCTCCCACGGGAAGTGCGCCGAGCCCCGGTCCACGACGAGCACGATGTTGTCGGTGTCGGGCGCCTGCGCCTTGAGGTCGTTCGGGAAGAGCAGCTCGAAGAGGGTGTGGGCCGACACGGCGTCGGGCGACGCCGTGTCGACGAGCGACTCGACGAGCCGGTCGACGAGGGCGCGCTGGGTGCCCACCGTGCGCGTCGGCGTGCCGGCCCGGCCCACCGACGCCTCGAAGGTCAGGGAGCCGTCGGACTCGCTGCGCACCCGCACCTGCTGCCACCAGCCGTCGCGCTCGGTGAAGACGAGCCGGCGCTGCCGCCCCGGCATCTCCCGCAGGCGCGGGTCGAGGACGAAGCACTCGGCGAGCTCGCCCGTCGACATCGACGCGCTGACGGCGTCGAGGGCCTGCAGGGCGCGGTCCTGCCACAGCTCGATGACCTCGAGGTCGCAGATGTGCACACCCATGCCCGTGTCGGCGAGGCGGTCGTTGGCCCGTTGGATGCCGGTGAGCAGCGCCTGGACGCTGTCGCGCACCGGGAGGCCGCCCGCGCCGGTGGCGATGAGCAGGCTCGACAGCCGCATCTGCAGGACACCGCCGGTGCGACGGGATGCCTTGCGGGGCCGAGCGATCGACAGGTGCCCGAGCGCTGCGGTCAGGGCCGCGTGCGCGACCGCCCGGGCCAGCGACGCCGCACTCAGCTGGCCGATGGGGCCCAGGCCCGCGACGACCGCACCGGGCGGTGTCGACCACTTGTCGGGGTCGGTGAACACCTGGCACGTCTCCAGCGCGCCCGGGTAGATGCCGAGCATCGCTGCGCGGGAGAGCCGCCCGTCGAGCAGCTGGTCGAGGGCCGCCTCGCCTCCGACGAGGGTGCTGCCGGCGTAGTGACCGACGATGAGGTGGTTGCGGGCGAAGCGCAGGTCGCCGTGGGCGACGTGCACGGTCGGCCGGGGTCGCGGGTCGGACGCGTCTGACGTGGCGGATGCGTCGGGTGCGGCGGGTGCGCGGGCCCCGTCGGGCGGTGCCGGTCGGGGGTCGGGCGTCGTGGAGGGGGCGGGCTGCGTCGGCGTCGCCGGGGCGGTCCCCTGCGGCGTCGGGACGGGCCCGTCGAGCGGGGACACGACCTCACCCCGCTGGCGACAGGAACGGGGCGTCGAGGCGGACGCCGCGGCCCTCGAGCTGGGGCACCTGCGGGTAGGCGCCGCGCAGCCCGACCAGGGTGCGGCGGTGCACGTCGCGGTAGGACGCGGTGGGGTCCTCGCGCATCGCCTTGACGAGGTAGTACGTCAGGGCGCCGTTGTACGAGCCGTCGATGTGCGCGTCGGCCGAGGTCTGCGTGTCGCGGCAGCCGCTGACGAGGGTCTCGATGATGTCGACGTCGTGCACGTCACCGTCCCGGCGCCGGCGGGCCCGACGCGGCGTGCCGGTGTGGGCGCCGCCGCGCTCCTCGTCGTCCGGGTTGGGCAGGAACCGGTCGACCACCTCCGGCTGCGGCATGCCGGGCGGCGGGAGCGGCTCGCGGGTGTTCGTGCCGGAGTGGCAGCAGTCCATGACGACAGTGAGGCTCGCGGCCGGGTCGAGCCGGTCGAAGGTCGTGCGCAGCCAGTCGTCGGTGAGCGGGTCGTCCCAGTCGAGGTCGTGCGGGCAGAGGATCTCGTCGCGGCCGTCGGCCTCGTCGCCGTTCGTGTCGGGCACGTTCGAGCCGTGACCGGAGTAGTGCAGGTAGAGGACGTCGTCGGGGGCGGCGCCGTCGACGAGGCCTGAGATCGCCTCCTGCATCGCCGCCTTGGTCGCCTTCGCGTCGGTGAGGAGCGTGATGGCGTCGTCCGGGAAGCCGTAGAGGTCACGCAGGACGCCGGCGGCGAGCTCGACGTCGTTGACGCAGCCGCGGAGGTCGGCCCCCGGGATCGCGTACTGGTTGATGCCGATGAGCAGGGCGCGCCGGGCCATGACGAGCTCCTTCCGCCGAGCGCACGGGGCAGGGTGGGGCCCCACCTCTCAGAGTCCTCCTGCGCAGGCGGTGATACACCCGGTTCGGGCGTCTTGGGCGCATCGGGCGCCTCGGGCGCTCAGCAGAGGTTGATGCCGCCGGCGTCGAGGAGCTTGCCGG
Organism: Actinomycetes bacterium; assembly: GCA_023451855.1. Classification (GTDB taxonomy): domain Bacteria; phylum Actinomycetota; class Actinomycetes; order Actinomycetales; family Dermatophilaceae; genus Monashia. Next base: position 11,867 of record JAEXXY010000375.1, on the reverse strand, counting down.
CCATGGTGTCGTCGGGCACGACGGGCACGAGCCAGTCGTCGCCCGAGATCGACTTGACGCCGGTCTTGCACTGGAAGGTGCTGACGGTGCGGTCGAGGTCGACGGCCTTGTCGTAGAAGGACGCCTCGACCTGCTGGCCCTTGGGGCCGGTGCACGTCACCGAGTGGTCGTCGACGGATCCCTTGGCGTCGGAGTCGGGCGGGCAGACGACCTGGGCCACCGTGATCCAGGCCGGGTGTGCGCCCGCGACCTCCTTCGTCGCGCTCGGGCCGCCGTCGCCGCAGGCGGCGAGGGTGAGAAGGGTTGCCGCGGTGGCGCAGCAGAGGGCGAGTCGTCGGTGCACGGGGGTCCTGGAGTCCTGGTGGGAGGGCTGGTCCGGCGGGCCTCGTGGGCCGCGCAAACCCCGCCACTGTAGTGGCGCAAGGCGCTTCGCACCGACTCGAGCGAGCGTCCGACCGGTGCCGGGCGGGCCCGCTGAGCACGCCGGCGTGACACAGTCGACACATGGGACGCCTCGTCTACACGACCATCTGCTCCCTCGACGGCTACGTGGCCGACGCGTCGGGGAGCTTCGCGTGGGCTGCCCCCGACGCCGAGGTGCACGGCTTCGTCAACGACCTCGAGCGCGGCGTCGGCACCCACCTGTGCGGTCGGCGGCTCTACGAGGTGATGCGCTACTGGGACACGGCGCCGACCGACGATCCCGAGGGTTCGGTCGCGGACGACTATGCCCGCGTGTGGCAGGCCACCGACAAGGTCGTGTACTCGACGACGCTCGAGGCGGTGAGTGCCCCGCGGACGCGTCTCGAGCGGTTCTTCGATCCGGTCGCGGCGAAGACCTGGGTGCAGGAGCAGCCGCAGGACGTCAGCATCGGCGGCCCGTCGCTCGCGGCCGGGGCACTCCGCGCCGGCGTCGTCGACGAGGTCAGCGTCTTCCGGGTGCCGCACGTCGTCGGCGGGGGGACGCCGATCCTGCCGTCCGACGTGCGGATGGAGCTGCGCCTGCGCGACTCCCGCACCTTCGCGGGCGGCACGACCTACGCCCGCTACGACGTCGTGTGACCCCGGGCGCCGCCCACGAGCTCAGGCCCCGCCGACCACCCGCGCCACGCGTCGACCGTGACGGCCACGAACGGGCCCCCGGGCGGGCGTTCGGCGTACTGGGGGTAGCGGTCGACCAGCGCGTCCCGGCCGGCACGCGTCGCCGGGTCGGCGGCGTCGAGCACGCGCGCCCTGCCGTCGGCGCGGACCCACCACAGCCGCGTCCAGTCGTCGACGTAGTGGTCGACGAGAAGGCTGGCGCGGGGGTGCGCGGCGATGTTGGCCAGACGCCGCAGCGCCCGGGTCGACTTCGGCTTGTCATCGACCGCCGACCACACCACGTCGTCGACGACGGCGAAGACGACCGGCACGAGGTGCGGTGCCCCGTCGGGCGTGACCGTCGCGAGCCGGGCGACCCGCGCTGCGGCGAAGCGCGCCCTTGCCTCGTCCGCGTCCACCCGCCCCACGCTAGTCCGCCGTCGCGGCAATACGCTGGGGGACGCCACACGCCCGACCACGCGCGAAGGACACACCATGTACGGATCGGTCAAGGACGAAATCGCCGCGACCCTGCAGGAGATCCGCGACGCCGGCCTCTACAAGAACGAGCGGGAGCTGACCTCGCCCCAGTCGGCGCACGTCACGACCCTCAAGGCGGAGGCGCTGAACTTCTGCGCCAACAACTACCTGGGCCTCGCCAACGACCCGGGCGTCATCGAGGCGTCGAAGAAGGCGCTCGACGAGTGGGGCTTCGGCATGGCGTCGGTGCGTTTCATCTGCGGCACCCAGACCCTGCACACCTCGCTCGAGGGCAAGATCAGCAGGTTCCTCGGCACCGAGGCGACGATCCTCTACTCGTCGTGCTTCGACGCCAACGGTGGCGTCTTCGAGGTGCTCTTCGGCGCCGAGGACGCGATCATCAGCGACGAGCTCAACCACGCCTCGATCATCGACGGCGTCCGCCTGTCCAAGGCGATGCGCTACCGCTACAAGAACGCCGACATGACCGACCTCCGGGCCCAGCTCGAGGCCGCCGTCGCGGCCGGCGCCAGGCGCAAGGTCGTCGTCACCGACGGCGTCTTCTCGATGGACGGGTCGTACGCCCCGCTCGACCGGATCTGCAACCTGGCCGACGAGTTCGGGGCGCTCGTCTTCGTCGACGACTCGCACGCGGTCGGTTTCGTCGGACACGGCGGCCGGGGCACGCCCGAGCTCTTCGGAGTCATGGACCGGGTCGACATCCTCACCGGCACGCTCGGCAAGGCGCTGGGTGGGGCATCGGGCGGCTACGTCTCGAGCCACCAGGAGATCGTCGACCTGCTGCGCCAGCGCTCCCGTCCCTACCTCTTCAGCAACTCGGTGGCGCCGTCCGTCGTCGCGGGGTCGATGGCCGCCCTCGAGCTGGTCGAGGGCTCCACCGACAAGCGCGAGGCCCTCAAGGCCAACACGGCTCTCTTCCACTCGCTCATGACCGACGCCGGGTTCGAGCTGTTGCCGGGCACGCACCCCATCCGCCCGGTCATGTTCCCGGGCGAGGACGGGGCGCGGCGGGCGGCGCAGATCGCCGACCACATGCTCGGCAACGGCGTCTACGTCATCGCGTTCTCCTACCCGGTCGTGCCCAAGGGCAAGGCACGCATCCGCGTCCAGCTCTCGGCCGCGCACTCCGAGGACGACGTCCGCGCCTGCGTCGACGCCTTCGTCAAGGCCCGCGACGCCGTCGGCTGATCCGCGTGGCCTCCGTCAGTGCTGCGCCCAGTGCACCACTGACGGAGGACGTCGAGGTCGACCGGCGAGAGTAGGCGGCCCGGCCCGTCCGTCACTGCTGCGCCCAGTGCAGCACTGACGTAGGCGTCGGGTCGCGGTGACGTGTCGAGGCGCCGTCGGTCAGACGTCGACGCGGGCGTGCAGCCAGGGGCGGTGCAGGTCGAAGCGGCGGCCGGTGATCTCGTCGACGACGATCTCGACGACGACGGTCTTCGGGGTGTCGACCCACGGGCGCAGGGGCAGCTGCTCGGTGGCCCACGTCGTGTCGCCGGTCAGCTCGTGGGCGCGGCCGCGGCAGATGACGCTCGTCGCGTGCTCGCCCTCGAGCTCGTCGACCTCGAACGCGACGTCGCAGTTCATCGCGACGCCGAGCAGCTTGCTGCCCTCGGCCGTGAGGAAGAGGAGCCGGTGGCCGGTAACGGCGTAGTTGATGGGGACGAGGTGCACCTCGTCGGCGAGGTGGTAGGCGAGACGGCCGAACTCCCGGCCGTGGAGGAACTCCCAGCTCTCGTCGGGGTGCAGCTCGTGCACGGGGCTGTCGGGCGTGTTCATCGTCGTCACCTCTCTCGGGTTCCCGGGTCGGTCGGGTCCCGCCTCGGACTACTACCCATTGTAGTAAGGAGCGCGACCGGCGCACCCGCATCGTGGCGAGGCTCGCGTCACAGCCGCGGTGCGATTGACTGTGGCCATGGACTTCTGGAGTGCGTACGCCCAGGGCTTCGCGCGCGTGGCCGCCTGCACCCTGCCCATCACCGCCGCCGACCCCGCCAGCAACGCCGACGCCGTGCTCGAGCAGGTGCGCGACCTGCACGACGAGGGCGTCGTCCTCGCGATCTTCCCCGAGCTGTGCCTGTCCGGCTACGCCGTCGACGACCTCCTGCTGCAGGACCCCCTCCTCGACGCGGTCGACGACGCCATCGCGCGCATCGCCGAGGCCACGGCCGACCTGCGCCCGCTCGTCGTCGTCGGCGCCCCGCTCGACCGTGACGGTCGCCTCTACAACTGTGCCGTCGTCATCCACGCCGGGCGCGTCGTCGGCGTCGCCCCGAAGTCGTACCTGCCGAACTACCGGGAGTTCTACGAGCGACGCCACTTCGGCGCGGGCGACGACCAGCGCGGCGGCACCATCGAGGTGGCCGGCGACCGCGTCCCCTTCGGCCCCGACCTGCTCTTCCGCGCCACCGACGTGCCGGGCCTCGTCGTGCACGTCGAGGTGTGCGAGGACATGTGGGTGCCCATCCCGCCGAGCCACGAGGCGGCGCTCGCGGGTGCCACGGTGCTCGCCAACATCTCCGGCTCACCGATCACCGTGTCACGTGCCGATGACCGGAAGCTGTTGTGCCGCAGTGCATCTGCCCGCTGCCTCGCCGCCTACCTCTACGCCGCGGCCGGCGAGGGCGAGTCGTCGACCGACCTGTCGTGGGACGGCCAGACCCTCGTCTACGAGAACGGCGCCCTGCTCGCCGAGTCCGACCGCTTCCCCGAGGGCCCGCGCAGGTCCGTCGCCGACATCGACCTCGACCTGCTGCGCCAGGAGCGCCAGCGCCAGGGCACCTTCGACGACAACCGCCGCACCCACGCCGCGCGCACCGGCCAGTTCCGCACCGTCGAGGTCGAGCTCGCGCCACCGACCGGCGACCTCGGCCTGCTCCGCAAGGTCGACCGGTTCCCGTTCGTGTCCGACGACCCCGAGCGCCTCGCCCTCGACTGCTACGAGGCCTACAACATCCAGGTGTCCGGGCTCGAGCAGCGACTGCGGGCGATGTCGACCGACGGCTGGCGGCCCAAGGTCGTCATCGGCGTCAGCGGGGGACTCGACTCGACCCACGCGCTCATCGTCGCGGCCAAGGCGATGGACCGGCTCGACCGGCCGCGTAGCGACATCCTGGCCTTCACGATGCCCGGCTTCGCGACGAGCGAGCACACCAAGCGCAACGCCATCGCCCTCATGGAGTCCCTCGACGTCACGTGGGAGGAGCTCGACATCCGCCCGGCGGCCACCCAGATGCTCGCCACCATGGGCCACCCGTTCGGACGCGGCGAGGAGGTCTACGACGTCACCTTCGAGAACGTCCAGGCCGGCCTGCGCACCGACTTCCTCTTCCGCATCGCCAACCAGCGCGGCGGCATCGTCCTCGGCACCGGTGACCTGTCCGAGCTGGCCCTCGGCTGGTGCACGTACGGCGTCGGCGACCAGATGAGCCACTACGCCGTCAACACCGGCGTGCCCAAGACGCTCATCCAGCACCTCGTCCGCTGGGTCGTGTCGTCGGGCCAGTTCGAGGACCACGTCGGCGAGACGCTCCTGTCGATCCTCGACACCGAGATCAGCCCCGAGCTCGTGCCGGCCAAGGAGGGCGAGACGCCGCAGAGCACCCAGGCCAAGATCGGCCCCTACGCGCTGCAGGACTTCACGCTCTTCCACGTGCTGCGCCGCGGCTACCGGCCCTCGAAGATCGCCTACCTCGCCTGGAACGCCTGGCACGACCCCGAGGTCGGCGAGTGGCCGCCCGGCTTCCCCGACGCCGACCGCCTCGCCTACGACCTGCCGACGATCCGCCGCTGGCTCGAGGTGTTCGTGACCCGGTACTTCGCCAACCAGTTCAAGCGCTCGGCGCTGCCGAACGGCCCGAAGGTCCTCGCCGGCGGGTCGCTGTCGCCCCGCGGCGACTGGCGGATGCCGTCCGACGCCTCGGGCGCGGCCTGGCTGAACGAGCTGGACGCCAACGTGCCCGACGCGTGACGCTGTGCCCGTGCCCCAGCCTTCCCGAGCCGCCGTGACCGTCCGCGACCACACCGACGCCGACTGGCCCGCCGTCTGGGCGGTCGTCGAGCAGGTGGTCCGCGCCGGCGACACCTTCCCCTACCCGGTCGACCTCGACGAGGCCACGGCCCGCGCGATCTGGCTCGACAACGGCCCGGGCGGGCGTGCCACCGTCGCCGTCTCAGGTGACGAGCTGCTCGGCACGGCGAAGATGGGTCGCAACCGGCCGGGGCCCGGCTCGCACGTGGCGACGGCGAGCTACATGGTGACCGCCGCGGCCCGCGGGCGCGGCGTCGGGCGGGCCCTCGTCGAGGACTCGCTCGCGTGGGCGCGCGGGGCCGGCTTCGCCGCGATGCAGTTCAACGCCGTCGTGGAAACGAACCGCGGCGCGGTCCGCCTCTACGAGAGCCTCGGCTTCACGATCATCGGCACGGTGCCCCGCGCCCACGAGATGCCCGACGGGACGCGCGTCGGCGCGCACGTCATGCACGTCGACCTCTGAGGGCCCACCGCCTCCGGCCTGCTCAACCTGCTCAGGCCGAGATGGCGACCTTGAGGGCGCCGGTGTCGGCCGCGCGGGCGAAGGTGTCGTACGCGTCGAGGAAGTCACCCATCGCGAAGCGGTGGGTCACGAACCGCGCCAGGTCGACCTGACGCGTCGAGAGCAGCTTGAGCAGCGTCGGCGTCGAGTACGTGTCGACGAGCCCGGTGGTGATGGTGACGTTCCTGATCCAGAGCTCCTCCAGGTGCAGCGTGGCCGGTGCGCCGTGCACGCCGACGTTGGCCACCCGGCCGCCCGGTCGTACCAGGGCCGCGCACTGCTCGAAGGTCGCCGCCACGCCCACGGCCTCGACGGCCACGTCGGCGCCGAGGCCGCCCGTCAGGCCGCGCACCACCTCGACCGCGTCCTCACGAGCAGGGTTGAGCGTGATGTCGGCCCCGAACTGCTTGGCCGCATCGAGTCGGGCATCGGCCAGGTCGATGGCCACGACATGGGAAGGACTGAAGAGCTTGGCACCCATGATGGCGGAGAGCCCGACCGGGCCGGCGCCCACCACCGCTACGACGTCACCGGGTGAGACCCGGCCGTTCAGCACACCGACCTCGTAGCCCGTGGGCCCGATGTCGGCGAGCATGAGCACCTCCTCGTCAGTCACGCCGTCGGGGACGGCGTAGGTCGAGGTGTCGGCGAAGGGCACCCGGACGTACTCCGCCTGGGTGCCGTCGATCTTGTGGCCGAGGATCCAGCCACCGCCGCCGACGCACTGGCCGTAGCTGCCGTCGCGGCAGTAGCGGCACGACCCGCACGCGGTGATGCAGGAGACGAGCACGCGGTCGTCGGGCCGGACGTTCTTGACGCTCGAGCCGACCTGCTCCACGGTGCCGACCGCCTCGTGGCCGAGGATCCGCCCGTCGGTCACGGCGGCGACGTCGCCCTTGAGGATGTGCAGGTCGGTGCCGCAGATCGTGACGGTGTCGACCCTGACCACGGCGTCGGTGTCCTCGTGGAGGGTCGGCTTCGGCACCTCCTCCCAGGCCTTCCGACCGGGACCGTGGTAGACGATGGCGCGCATGGTGTCCGTGTCACTGGTCATGGTCGTCAGCTGATCTCGATGTGCGTGGTCTTGGCCTCGGTGGCCTTGGGCATCGTCACGCGCAGGACCCCGTCGGACAGTGCCGCGGTGACCGCCTTGTCGTCGACGGGCACGGGCAGGATCGCCTCGTAGACGAAGCTGCCGGAGGTCCGCGTCGTGTGCCGCAGCGTCCCCTTGCCCTCCGTCTCGGTGGTCTTCGTGCCGCGCACGCTGAGCCGGCGGCCGGAGAACTCGATGGTGACGTCCTTCTTGTCGACGCCGGGCAGGTCGAGCTCCAAGGTGAAGGCCTCGTCGGTCTCCCGCAGCTCGCCACCGGGCGAGAAGTCGCTGCCGCCCAGGGCCGGTGACCACATCTGCTCGATGAGCTCCTGCATGCGACCGGCCCACGGCCCGAGCTCACTCCACGTCAGCAGGTCGCCGCGCGGCTGCGTCGGACGACGCTCCGGGGCCTTGGCTCCCGAGTTCGTGCTCATCATTCCTCCTCGCTACCGCCGCAACAGGTTCTGCGGCTCCTCAACCAGTGGATGCCGCGAGGCGAGAGTGGAACAGGTCCGTTGGTCCCTACCCGTGACAGCGCGGGGCGGCGACGGTGATCTCATGGCCGAGCCGGCGGTGGAGGGCGAGGCGCGCGGGCGCCCGATCGAGCACGTGCCGGCGCTGGAGCCGCTCGTGGGCGACTACGACACCCGGCGACGCACCTTCGACTGGGACCAGGCCCGGGCCTGGTTCCGCGGAGACGGCTCGGGCCACCTCAACATGGCCAGCGAGGCGGTGGACCGGCACGCGGCGGGCCCCCTCGCAGGCCACGTCGCCCTCCGCTTCCTGGACCGATCCGGCCCTGCGACCGAGCTGACCTACGCCGAGCTGGGCGAGCGCAGCGCCGTCGTCGCGGCAGCCCTGCGGCACCTCGGCATCGGGCTCGGTGACGGTGTCTGCACGCTGCTGCCCCGCTCGCCCGAGCTCTACCTCACGGTCCTCGGCACGCTGAAGGCCGGCGGCGTGTACTGCCCGCTCTTCCCGGCGTTCGGACCCGTGCCGGTCATCGAGCGGCTTCGCCTCGGGCACATCCGGGTCCTCGTCACCGACGTCCTGTCCTACACGCGCAAGGTCGCCCCGCAACGCGCGTCGCTGCCCGACCTGCGGCACGTCGTCGTCACCGACGCCGACCCCGACGCCGTGCCCCAGGGGACGACCACGTGGGCGGAGGCCGTCGACGCCGCGCGCGACGACGCGGCGACTCTCACCGTCGCACCCACCCGGCCGGAGGACCCGGCGCTGCTGCACTTCACGAGCGGCACCACCGGCACGCCGAAGGGCGCCGTGCACGTCCACGAGGCGGTGCTGGCCCACCACGTCACCTCCGAGTACGTGCTCGACCTGCGGCCCGGCGACACCTACTGGTGCACCGCCGACCCCGGGTGGGTCACCGGCACCTCCTACGGCATCCTCGGGCCGCTCAGCTGCGGCGCCACGGTGGTCACCGACGCTGCCGACTTCGACGCCAGGCGCTGGTACCGGATTCTGCAGGACGAGGGCATCAGCGTCTTCTACACCGCCCCGACCGCGCTGCGCATGCTCATGCGGGCCGGGGTCGGGCTCGCGCACGAGCACCGCTTCCCGGCGCTGCGCCACGTCGTCAGCGTCGGGGAGCCGCTCAACCCCGAGGCCGTCCTGTGGGGGATGGAGGCCTTCGGCCTGCCCGTCCACGACACGTGGTGGCAGACCGAGACCGGCGCCATCATGGTGAGCAACTTCCCCGGGATGTCGGTGCGACCGGGTTCCATGGGGCGGCCGGTCCCCGGCGTCGAGATGGCGGTCCTGAGGCAGGGCCCGGACGGACGCGCGGAGGTCGTGGACGGTCGCGTCCGGGTGCTCGGCCCGGGGGAGGTCGGCGAGCTGGCCCTGCGCCGCGGCTGGCCCTCGATGTTCCGGGCCTACCTCGATGACCCCGACCGCTACGCCCGCGCGTTCGCCGACGGGTGGTACCTGAGCGGCGACCTCGTCCGGACGGACGCCGACGGGTACGTGTGGTTCGTCGGGCGCGCCGACGACGTCATCAAGTCGGCGGGCCACCTCATCGGTCCCTTCGAGGTCGAGAGCGCGCTCATGGAGCACCCGGCAGTCGCCGAGGTCGGCGTCATCGGCAAGCCGGACCGGCTCGCCGGCGAGATCGTCAAGGCGTTCGTCACCCTCAAGGTGGGGTACGAGCCGAGCCCGGCGCTCGCCCGCGAGCTCATCGCATTCGGGCGCCACCGGCTCGGGTCGGTCGCCCCGCGCGAGATCGCCTTCGACGCCTCGCTGCCGCACACCCGCAGCGGCAAGGTGATGCGCCGCCTCCTTCGGGCGCGCGAGCTCGGCCTCCCCGAGGGCGACCTGTCGACCGTGGAGACGCCGTCATGACCCCCGACGCGCGCCTCGACGACTGGACCGGGCTGCTCCGGGCGATGATCCGGGTCCGCCGGTTCGAGGAGAAGTGCGCCGAGCTCTACAGCGCCACGAGGATCCGCGGCTTCCTGCACCTGTGCATCGGCGAGGAGGCGGTGGCCGTCGGCGTCGTCGGCGCGCTCTCGGAGGCGGACGCCGTCGTCTCGACCTACCGCGAGCACGGCCACGCGCTGGCGCGCGGTGTGCCGATGGAGTCGGTCATGGCCGAGATGTTCGGGCGCGTGACGGGGTGCAGCGGCGGCCGCGGGGGCTCGATGCACCTCTTCGACGCCTCACGACGGTTCTTCGGCGGCAACGCGATCGTGGCGGGCGGGCTGCCCCTCGCCGTCGGTCTCGCCCTGGCCGACCACCTGACGGGCGACCCCGCGGTCACGGCCTGTCTGTTCGGCGACGGGGCCTTCGCCGAGGGGGAGTTTCACGAGAGCGCCAACCTCGCCGCCCTCTGGCACCTGCCCGTCCTCTTCTGCTGCGAGAACAACCGCTACGCCATGGGCACCGCGCTGGCCCGCGAGCACGCCGCCACCGACCTCGCCCTGCGCGCGGCCGGCTACGGCATGGTGTCGTGGGCGGTGGACGGCATGGACGTCCTCGCCGTGCGGGAGGCGAGCGAACGGGCTGTGGCCTACGTCCGCGACAGCGGCAAGCCCTGCTTCCTCGAGCTGCGCACCTACCGGTTCCGGGCGCACTCGATGTACGACCCGGACCGCTACCGCGCCAAGGCCGAGATCGACCAGTGGCGCCGGCGCGACCCGATCCCGGCCCTCGCGGACCGGCTCGTGTCGGACGGCCTCCTGACCGCCCCCGAGCTGGAGCAGTGGCAGGCGCGGGCCGAGGGCGAGGTCGACGCGGAGATCGCAGCGGCCGTCGAGTCGGCCGAGGCCGCGCCGCTCGAGCCCGTCGTGGACCTGGCCCGGTACGTCACGACCGAACCGGTGGGCGCGCCGTGAGCCGCCGCACGGTCGCCACGGCGCGCCGGACGCCTGCGGTCGCACCCGCGCCACCGGGAACGGCGGACACGGTGACGACCACCTACCGGGAGGCGCTGCGGGATGCCCACCGCGAGGCGCTCGCGAGCGACCCACGAGTGTTCCTGCTCGGCGAGGACGTCGGGCGGTACGGCGGGTCCTTCGCCGTGAGCCTCGGGCTCCTCGAGGACTTCGGTGAGGAGCGCATCCGCGACACGCCCCTGTCCGAGGCGGCCTTCACCGGCGCCGGCATCGGGGCCGCCCTGCGCGGGCTGCGGCCCATCGTCGAGATCATGACGGTCAACTTCAGCCTGCTGGCGCTCGACCAGATCCTCAACAACGCTGCGACGTTGCGGCACATGTCCGGTGGCCAGCTCTCGATCCCGCTCGTCATCCGGATGACCACCGGGGCGGGGCGCCAGCTGGCCGCCCAGCACTCGCACAGCCTCGAGGGCTGGTACGCCTCGATCCCGGGACTGCGGGTCCTGGCGCCGGCCACGGTCGAGGACGCGCGCGGCATGCTGGGGCCCGCTCTCGCCGACCCTGACACCGTCGTCATCTTCGAGCACGGCTCGCTCTACAACCTCTCGGGCACCCTGCCCGCCGGGCCCGTCAGGGTGGACATCGCGACGGCCGCGGTGCGGCGCCCCGGCACCGACGCCACCGTCATCGCCTACGGCGGCGGCCTCGGCAAGGCGCTGGACGCGGCCGAGCTGCTGGCGGCGGAGGGCATCTCGGCAGAGGTTCTCGACCTGCGGGTGCTGCGCCCCCTCGACGACGCGACCGTGCTCGCCTCGGTCGCGCGCACCCACCGCGCCGTCGTCGTCGACGAGGCGTGGCGCACCGGCAGCCTCGCGGCCGAGGTGTCGGCCCGCATCGCCGAGCAGGCCTTCTACGAGCTCGACGCGCCGGTCGAGCGCGTCTGTGGCGCAGAGGTTCCCGTGCCCTACCCCCACCACCTCGAGGAGGCCGCGCTGCCCCAGGTCTCCGACGTCGCGGCAGCAGTCAGACGGGTGGTCGGGGTCCATGGGTGAGTTCCGGATGCCGTCGCTCGGCGCCGACATGGAGCAGGGCATCCTGCTCGAGTGGCTCGTCAAGGTCGGCGACCCGGTGCGCCGCGGCGACATCGTCGCCGTCGTCGAGACGCCGAAGTCGACCGTGGAGGTCGAGTGCTTCGAGGCGGGCACCGTCGAGGAGCTGCTCGTCGAGGAGGGCCGCACCGTGCCGGTCGGGACGGCGCTCGCGCGGCTCGGTGACGGCGCCGCTCCGGTGGCTGCGCCGCCCCCCGCG
>JAEXXY010000349.1 GCA_023451855.1 Actinomycetes bacterium | reverse complement strand
GTGGGGGGGGGGGGGTGGTGGGCCGGGGGGTGGGAGACCACCGCCGGGCCCTCTGGCGTCCGCGTGTCGTCAGCCCACCGTCGCGCGCCGTCAGCTCGACGAGGGCTGCCACTCGCGCCGCAGCAGTCCGTGGACCCACGAGTCGGAGACGACGCCGTCGACGACGCAGTCCTCACGAAGCGTCCCCTCGAGCACGAACCCGAGCTTCTCGAGGACTCGGGCCGACGGCGCGTTGCGGGTGTCGACCTCCGCCTGGACGCGGTTGAGGTCGAGGGCGCCGAAGGCCCACGTCAGCAGCGCGCGAGCAGCCTCCGTGGCGTAGCCGTGCCCCCAGGCCGCCTCGCCGAAGCAGTAGCCGAGCGAGGCGCTGCGGAAGTCCGGGTTCCACCGGTTGAGGGTGCACCACCCGAGGAAGACACCGTCGTCCAGCCGCTCGACGACCAGCCGGGCGCCCGTGCCCTCCTCCTCCATCTGGCGACACACGGCGAGGAACCGCTCGGCGCGCGCGGGGTCGGTCCACGGCGGCGAGTCCCAGTAGCGCAGCACGTCGGCGTTGCTGTGCAGCGCGTACAGGTCGCCGGCGTCGGCGTCGTCGAACGGGCGCAGGCGCAGACGGTCGGTGACGAGCCTCGGGGTGGGGAGCGGCATGGGCGTCATGCTCCCGTCGCCGCCGGGCCCCGGCAACCGAATTGCCCTGCAGGACGCTCCGCGCTCAGCCGAGCATCGCCGGTGCGCGGTCGTCGACGGCCGGGTCCACCTCCGAGCTGCTGCGCGACCGCCGGCCCGACCGGACGGCGGCGAGCAGCACGACCAGGCCCAGCCCGCTCAGCGCGGCCCCGACCCAGAGCGGCGAGGTCCAGCCGAGGCCGCCGGCGATGGTCAGGCCCGAGAGCCAGACGCCGAGGAAGTTGCCGACGTTGAAGGCGGCGATGTTGGCCGAGGAGGCCATCGTCGGGGCGGCGGATGCGTGCTCGAGCACCCGCATCTGCAGGCCGGGCACGGTGGCGAACCCGAAGAAGCCCATGGCGAGCAGCATCGCGGCGGCGCCCCACCGGGTGCCGGCGAGGAGCCCGAAGGCGACGAGGGACGCGCCGAGGGCGAGCGTCAGGGTGACGAGCGTGCGGGTCAGGGCGCGGTCGGCCCAGCGACCGCCGAGGAGGTTGCCGGCGAAGAGGCCCACCCCGAAGAGCACGAGCAGCCAGGGGAGGGCCGGCTCGGAGAACCCGGACACGCGCGTCAGGAGCGGCTCGACGTACATGAACGCCCCGAACATCCCGCCGAAGACGAGGACCGTGATGGCGAGGGAGTACCAGACCTGCGCCGATCGGAAGGCGGCGAGCTCGGTGCGCAGCGACATCGCCCGCCCCTGCGATGCGCCCGGGTCGTCGGCCTGCGCCGGCGCGCCGGGGACGAGGAGCGCGATCCCGGCGAGGGCGAGGACCCCGACGACGGCGATGACCGCGAACGTCGCCCGCCAGCCCCACTGCTGGCCGACGAACGTGCCCAGCGGCACGCCGAGGACGTTGGCGAGGGTCAGGCCGCCGAACATGACCGAGATCGCGCCGGCCTTGCGGTCGGCCGGCACGAGCGAGGCGGCGAGCACCGAGCCGATGCCGAAGAACGCGCCGTGCGCGAGGGCCGCGACGACGCGTCCGGCGAGCAGTGCCGCATAGCCGCCGGCGAGGGTGGAGGCGGTGTTGCCGACGACGAAGAGCACCATGAGGGCGAGGAGGGCGCGCTTGGGTCGCCAGGCGCCGATGAGCGGGGTCAGGCCGAGGGCGCCGACGACGACCGCGAGCGCGTAGCCGCTGACGAGGTAGCCGGCGGTCGGGATCGAGACCGCCATGTCGGTCGCGACTGCTGACAGCAGGCCGCCGATGACGAACTCGGTGAGGCCGATGCCGAAGCCACCGAGGGCGAGGGCGACGAGGCCGAGAGGCATGCGAGGGAGTCCTTCCGGGGAGGACGCGGGAGCGTCGGGGCGCGTCGTTGTCGTCGCCGATAGGCCGCGTGTGCAACTAACTGACTCGAGCGAAGTTAGTTGCATGCGCGGGATATTGCAAGCGCGGGTTAGAATCGGCGCATGGGTATCGCTGACACCGCCGTCGAGGTGCGCGCCTCCGGGTGGCGCACGCTCGCCGCGCTGCACGGGCACATCGAGGCCGCGCTCGAGCGAGAGCTGAGCCGCGAGCACGGCGTCTCCGTCGTCGAGTTCACCGTCCTCGACGCCCTGTCACGCCAGGACGGCTGGCACATGCGGATGTCACAGCTGGCCCGCGCGGCCGCGCTGTCCTCGTCGGCCACGACGCGCCTCGTCAACCGGCTCGAGGAGCGTGGCCTGCTGACCCGCGTCCTCTGCGCCGACGACCGGCGCGGCATCTACACCGAGCTCACCGCGAGCGGTCGCCACCTGCACCGGGCCGCGTCACCGACCCACGACCGCGTCCTGCAGGCCTCCCTCGAGCAAGCCCACGCCGTCCCCGAGCTCGCGCCGCTCGTCGACTTCCTCCACGCGCCGGCGTCCGCGGTGCCCGCAGCGCAGCGCTGAGGCTCACGCCTCGGAGCGCTCCCGCACCGGCTCGCCGAACACGCGGCGCACGACGTCGGGGGCCGAGCCGTCGACCCACGACTCGAGGCGGGCGTGCAGCCACGGCACGAGGGCCCACGTCGCGAACCACACGACGAGCACGCCCACGGCGACGCCGGTGACGACGTCGTGCCAGTAGTGCGCGCCCGTCACGACGCGCGAGACCCCGACCGCGAGCGCGACCGGGGCGGCGAAGCGCCACCACGTCGGGGCGAGGACGACGACGGCGGTCGCGAGCGACGCGGCGATGACCGCGTGGTTGCTCGGCCACGAGTAGTCGCCCGGCGGGGGGCAGGCCGCGAGCGGGTGCACGGCGAGCGTGCGGCACGGCCGCTCCTCGCCGACGACGGACTTGACGACCTCGCTCAGCACGTAGGCGCCGACCGTCGTGACCCCCGCGGCGACGGCGAGGGCCACGTGCTCGAGACCGCGTGACCGGGCTCGCCAGGCGAGGTAGCCCGCCGCGCCGAGCAGGACGATGATGCCGAGCTCGCCGACGACCTCGAAGAGCGCCCCCAGCGGTCCGGGCAGCGCGGTGCCGAACGCCGCGGTCCCCCGGTACAGCGGCTCGCGCGCCAGGGTGAGCAGCAGCACGAGCACGAGGCACACGCCGACGGCGGGCAGCACGCCGGAGCCGGCGATGCGGCGTCGGACGACGGAGGTGCTGCTCGCGCGAAAAGACATGGGCACGACCGTAGGCCACGATCCTGACAGCCGCCTGCCACCCCCCGGACAGGCTGCGGTCAGCCGGCGTGCACGTGGGACGACTAGAGGCGCCCGCGGATCGGGGTGCGCTCGACCGGGTCGCCCTCCGCGGGCATCACCATCTCGGCGCGGACGCCCAGCAGGCGCACCTCCCGGTCGGGGTCGAGGCGGCCGGCGAGCTCGACGGCCGCCGCCACGACGGCGTCGACGTCGGTGGTGGGGGCCGGCAGCTTGCGCGCCTTGGTCGAGGTGTTGAACGGGGCGTACCGCACCTTGAGGGTGACCCGGAAGACGGGGCGCCCCTCCTTCACGGTGTCCTGGAAGACCTGCGCGGCGAGGACCCGCACCGCCTCCTGCACCTGCGCCGGTGTCGTGAGGTTCTCCTGGTAGGTGGTCTCGCGGCTGTGACCCCGGGCGACCCACGGGGTGTCGTCGACGACGGCTGAGCCCAGCCCGCGACCGAGCTGGTGGTACCAGACGCCCATGCGCGGGCCGAGCTCGCCGACGAGGACGGCCTCGTCGGCGTCGGCGAGCTGGCGCACGGTGTCGATGCCGTGCGCGGCGAGCCGCTTGGACACCTTGGACCCGATGCCCCAGAGATCGACGGTCGGGCGCTCGCCCATGACCTCGAACCAGTTGTCGCGGGTCAGGCGGAACACGCCGCGGGGCTTGCCGAAGCCCGTGGCGATCTTGGCCCGCACCTTGTTGTCGCCGATGCCCACGGAGCAGTGCAGGTCGGTGGCCTCGAGCACCGCCTCCCGGACGCGGGTGGCGAAGGCCTCGGGGTCGTGGGTGTCGACGCCGAGGAACGCCTCGTCCCAGCCGAGCACCTCGACGACCACACCGAGCGAGCGGAGGGTGTCCATGACCCGGCCCGACGCCTCGGTGTAGGCCTCGGCATCGACCGGGAGGATGACGGCGTCCGGCACCTTGCGCGCCGCGAGCCGCAGCGGCATCCCCGACCCGACGCCGAACGCGCGCGCCTCGTAGCTGGCCGTCGACACGACGGCCCGCTCGGTGGGGTCGCCGCGGCCGCCGACGATGACCGGCCGGCCGGCGAGCTCGGGGTGGCGCAGCACCTCGACGGCCGCGATGAACTGGTCGAGGTCGACGTGGAGCACCCAGCTGGTCGCGTGGGCGGCGCCGTCGGTCGGGCCGTCGGTCATCTCGCCATTGTGCCCGCGGCCACCGACGGCTCAGGAGTCGCCGATGCGCTTGCCGCGCTTGAAGGTGTAGGTCTCGTGCATCTCGACGTCCGCCCGCTCCGGCACTCCCGCGGTGGGGGCGGGTGTGGGGGTGGGGTCGGGGTCGACCCGCGCGGGGTCGAGGACCGGCTCGCCGGACACGTCCTCCTCGGGCGGGGCCGCGGCGTCCTGGGCCTGCGCCGCGACGACGACACCGTGGTAGAGCATGAGGGCGGCGAGCGCCGTGACGAGCCAGGCCGACACCGCGAGACCGAGGCTCGTGTGGGCACCGCCGAAGTCGGACCGAAGGACGTGGAGGACGGCCGCGACCCCACCCACGAGGGCGGCGCCGACCAGCCACAGGGCAGCCGCGCGCCGCGTCGTTGTGCTCACGAGGTCACTCTCGCACAGCACCGAGGGTGCGGGACGAGGGTCCGGCGCGACGTGCCGGAGCCTCGGTTCAGTGGCTGGCCCGCGCAGCCTTGGCCGCGCTCGTCCGGGCTGCCGTTGCAGCGGTCCTGGCTGCGGACGTCGTCGCCGCGGCCCGGGCCTTGGCGTGCGTGGCCGCCTGCTTCGCTGCGCTCGTGGCCGCGCTCTTCGCGGTGCTCTTCGCGGTGCTCTTCGCGGTGCTCTTGGCTGTGCTCTTCGCTGCGTGCTTGGCCGCGTTCTTGGCCGCACCCGGCGCAGCGGACGGGGTCGCCGTGGCGGGCTTGAGCAGCGTCCCCGGCCTGAGCGCCTTCGCCGGCTTGGGCGCCTTGGTGGGCTTGAGCGTCTTCGCGGGCTGGAGCGGCTTCGCGGGCGCGGTGCCCGCGACCGGACCGGTGGGCAGCAGACCCGTGCCGGTGACGGCGGCGAGGCCGTCGAGCCCCGGCTTGGGGACGAACGC
>JAEXXY010000298.1 GCA_023451855.1 Actinomycetes bacterium | reverse complement strand
GCCCGGACGCGTTCCAGGTGGGCGGCGAGCCCGTCGTCGGCCACCGCCGTGGCCCACGGGCTCGACGGCGTCACGGCACCGCGGCCGGGGGCGTGCTGCTCGAAACCGGTCTGTACGTCCATGGCGACCCCTCCATGCGCATCCATGGTCCACCCGCGATGCGAAGATCGTCCAGTCCCACCTTGTCAACCGCGGTTGACGACTGCTCTGCGAGCGGCCTACCCTCGTCAACACAGGTTGACATCGAAGGAGTGGACGGATGGAGGTGGACGACGTGGTGCGCACCGCGATCGCGACCGGGGACGACGACCCTCGCGTGGCCCTTGCCGCGGCGCGCGAGCTGCGCCGGGCGGCCGACCGCACCGAGGCGGCCGTCGTGCGGCGGGCGCGGGTCGGCGGGATGGCCTGGACCGAGATCGCCGATGCGCTCGGCGTCAGCCGGCAGGCCGTCCACAAGAAGTACGGCCGCCGCTGAGGCACGCGCCGCGGGACTGAGCCTTCACACGCATGGCGTGGGGGTCAACCCATGGCCGAGGCGAAGCAGCCGGGGACCACCACCTCGACGTCCTTTTCGGCACTGCCTCTGCATTGCTCCACCAGACGAGCCAGATCGGCGTCGACCGATGCCGGCACGGCCGGTGGCTCGCCCGACGGAGCAATGCTGAGCGCTCGAGGTACGGGCCCCGCCACGGACTGCTGGCTCCTAGTCGCCGGCCACGGGCGAGCACCCAGCCGGCCGCCGGTCGCGCGCTGAGCACGTGGCGGACGGTCGGCGCCGGGACGTGGTGACCTGCCGACCGGTCAGCCGGCGAGGACGACGACGAGCGTCCGGGGGCCGTGCACGCCCTCGACGCGGTTCAGCTCGATGTCGCTCGTGGCCGAGGGCCCGCTGACAAACGTGAGCGGACGCGTCGGGTCGAGGCGGCCCAACGCCTCGGGCACGGTCTGCACGACGTCGGCGGTGCGCAGGACGCAGACGTGGACGTCGGGCACGAGCGTCAGCGCGCGGCGGCCGCAGGCCGGTGAGCCGTCGAGCACGACGGTGCCGGTCTCCGACACGGCGAGGACCGACGCGGTGACGACGGCGGGGACGGTGTCGAGGTCGTGGGCACTGAGCGTGCCGTCGTCGGGCCGCGACGCCAGCCCCTCGACCCACGCGGCCGGCAGCCCCGGCGCGTGCACCAGAGCCGACGTGGCGCTGACGTCGCCACCGGTCTGCTTGCGGGACAAGGCCTCCGTCACGGCGGCAGCCACGGCGTCGCGGACCGAGCCGTCGTCGGCGCCGCACCGGACGACGGTGGCCCGATAGTCCTCGAGCCGGTCGACGAGCTGCTCGACGAGCGCGTCCGAGCCGGGCTCGTGCTCGCCGACGCGTCGGTACCCGCGCGGCACGTCGGGCACGGCCGGCGTCGGGCCCAGTGCGCTACGGACCCGGGCCAGGACCTCGTCGCGGGCGCTCACGACCCGGCCCCCTCTCCCCGGGTGCGGGCCCACCAGTCGCGGAAGGTCTCGCGGGGCAGGTCCGGCAGGTCGCGCGACGACGTCCACCCGGAGAACGGCGGCGGCAGCGGGACGACCGGCCTGCCGCCGCGGGTCCCCCTGCGCACCTTGGTCGCCGCCCGCCCGGCCCGTGCGAAACGGCCGGCGTCGGCCATGACCCAGGCCACGGCGCGCATCGAGACGGCCTCGGCCGTGGGCAGCAGGTGGATGTCGGCGTGCGCCTCGACGTGCTCGGCACGCAGCCGGACGAGCTGGTCCGGGATCGGGATCTTCACCGGGCACACGTCGTAGCAGGCGCCGCACAGCGACGACGCGTACGGCAGCGAGTCATTGGGGTGCGCGTCGCCGGTCCCGCCGTCGAGGCCGGTCAGCTGCGGCGACAGGATCGCGCCGATCGGGCCCGGGTACACCGACCCGTACGCGTGACCACCGACCCGCTCGTACACCGGGCACACGTTGAGGCAGGCCGAGCACCGGATGCAGTGCAGCGCCGAGCGCCCGAGCTCGTCGGCGAGCACCCGGGTGCGGCCGTTGTCGAGGAGCACGAGGTGGAACTCCTGCGGGCCGTCGCCCGGGGTCACCCCGGTCCACGTCGACGTGTACGGGTTCATCCGCTCGCCGGTCGAGCTGCGCGGGAGCAGCTGGAGGAACACCTCGAGGTCCTGCCACGTCGGCACGACCTTCTCGATGCCCATGACCGTGATGAGGGTGTCGGGCAGCGTCAGGCACATGCGGCCGTTGCCCTCCGACTCCACGACGGCGAGCGAACCGGTCTGGGCCACGGCGAAGTTCGCGCCCGACACGGCGACGCGCGCCCGAAGGAACACCTCACGCAGGTGCGACCGGGCCGCGGCGGCGAGGACCGCGGGCTCGTCGGTGAGCGAGGCGTCGACGCCCGGCATCTCACGCACGAAGATGTCGCGGATCTCGGCGCGGCCGCGGTGGATGGCCGGCACGAGGATGTGCGAGGGCTTGTCGTGGCCGAGCTGCACGATGAGCTCGGCGAGGTCGGTCTCGTGCGCGGCGATGCCGGCGGCCTCGAGCGCCTCGTTGAGCCCGATCTCCTGGGTCGCCATCGACTTGACCTTGACGACCTCGTCGGCCCCTGTGGCGCGCACGAGGCCGGTGACGATCGCGTTGGCCTCGGCGGCGTCGCGGGCCCAGTGCACGTGGCCGCCGCGGGCGATGACGTTGGCCTCGAGCTGCTCGAGCAGCTCGGGCAGCCGGGCCATCGTCGCGGCCTTGAGCGCGGCACCGGCGTCGCGCAGCGCCTCCCAGTCGGGCACCTCCCCCACGACCGCTGCGCGCTTGGCCCGGAT
>JAEXXY010000242.1 GCA_023451855.1 Actinomycetes bacterium | reverse complement strand
ATCCTGCTGCGCCAGGGCGGTGGCCTGCGACGCGTCGTGCGCGCCGACACGCTCCTGGCCGCCTACGTCGGCGTCGCGGACGGCGAGCTCACCGCGCGCGTCGCGCTCGAGGCGATCGCCTCGCTCCTCGATGCCGACCCCGCCGCGGTGCGCGACGAGGTCGTCCCCGCCATCCGCGACCTCGTCGCCGACGGCTTCCTCGTCTGACCCGTTTCGCCCAGGCGCCCGCCGCCGCCCCGCCAGCGCGCGAAGTCCGCCATGGCGCAGTTCCCGCGCGATCCGGCCGGATCGGGGCGCGCGAAGTCCGCCATGGCGCAGTTCCCGCGCGATCCGGCCGGATCGGGGCGCGCCAAGTCCGCCATGGCGCAGTTCCGGTGCCATCGAGCCCGGGTCTGGCGCGCAAAGTCCGCCATGGCGCAGTTCCCGTGGGCTGGTGGCCGGATCGGGGCGCGCCAAGTCCGCCATGGCGCAGTTGGGGCGGCACCGTGCCGGCCGGTTCGTGAGGCGGGGAGCCCGGTCCGGGAGGCAGCGACACGCTGTGGGCGGAAATGACTTGTGAGTGAGTGCTCACTCATTCATGATGGTCCGGTGCGACAGCGAACGGGGCGCGCGGCGCCCATGCACCCGGACGACCGCCGGGAGGCCCTCATCGGTGTCTTCCTCGACCTCGCGCACCGCGAGGGGCGCACGCCGACGACGAGCGAGATCGCGCGCGAGGCCGGCGTCGCCGAGGGCACGATCTTCCGGGTCTTCGCCACCAAGGACGCCCTCCAGGACGAGGCGGTGCAGACCGCGTTCTGCCCCGCGCCGGTACGCCGCTCCATCGCCGCCATCGGCACCGACCTGCCGATCCGCGACCGGCTCGTCGCCTTCACGACGATCATGCAGCGCCGGTTCACGGAGGTCTTCGGCCTCATGGGGGCGCTCGGCCTGACCGAGCCGCCGAACCGCGGCCCGCACCTGGCCTGCTACGCCGCCGGCCACCACCTCCGGGGCGCGACCGACGAGGGCGCCGAGGACTGCGAGCCGCACCAGCCGCTGCTCGACGCGGTCCACGAGCTCGTCCTCGGCGAGGCCGACACGTTCGTCGTTCCGGCGCGCGACGTCGTGCACCGCATCCGCCTGCTCTGCTTCTCCGGCAGCCACCCCGGCATCGCCGACGGCATGACGCTGACGCCCGAGGAGATCGTCGACACGGTCCTCTACGGCCTCGTCGTGCGCCCCGCGCCCTCGGGCAGCGGCCTCGCCATCGCCGAGCTCTACGAGCAGCTCGGCGGCGACTCCGGCACGCTCACCGACGACGACCTCGACAGTGACCGCGACGACGGGAAGGGGGCGAGTCGGCATGGAAAAGCCGTTGACCCTCACCCGGCGTGAGGTCGTAGCGTCCACGACTGGCCGCCCCCTGCACGCGGGCCCGAACCCGCGCCCGCGCCCCATGAACCTCTCCACCGACCGCATCCACCGAAAGGCACACGCATGTTGATGCGCCTGCTCCGCAGCCACCTGCGGCCCTACGGGGGCGAGATCACGCTCATCGTGCTGCTCCAGCTCGTCAGCACCCTCGCCTCCCTCTATCTGCCGAGCCTCAACGGCGAGATCATCGACGAGGGCGTGGCCGTGGGCGACACCGGCTTCATCCTGCGCCACGGCGCGTTGATGCTCGTCGTCAGCCTCGTGCAGATCGCCGCGGCCGTCGGCGCCACCTACCTCGCCGCCAAGGTGGCCATGGGGATGGGCCGCGACCTGCGCGCCAACATCTTCGGCACCGTCGTGGACTACTCGGCCCAGGAGGTCGCCAAGTTCGGCGCCCCGACGCTCATCTCGCGCAACACCAACGACGTCACCCAGGTGCAGATGGTGACGTTCATGTCGTTCGCCCTGCTCGTGACCACGCCGATCATGATGGTCGGCGGCGTCATCATGGCGCTGCGCGAGGACGTCGGGCTGTCGTGGCTCGTCGCCGTCGCGGTGCCGCTGCTGGGCCTGTGCGTCGGCCTCGTCATCTGGCGGATGGTGCCGTGGTTCGGGCGGATGCAGAAGTCCCTCGATGGCGTGAACCGCGTTCTGCGAGAGCAGATCACGGGCATCCGCGTCGTGCGCGCGTTCGTCCGCGAGGGCCACGAGGAGGAGCGCTTCGCCGAGGCCAACGCCACGCTGACCGAGGCGGGCCTGCGCGTCGGACGTCTGATGGCGCTCGTCTTCCCGATCGTCATGTTCATCTTCAACATCTCGTCGGTCGCGGTGCTGTGGTTCGGTGCGCACCGCATCGCCACGGGCGACATGCAGATCGGTGCGCTGACGGCCTTCCTGTCCTACCTGATCCAGATCCTCATGGGCGTCATGATGGCGACCTTCATGGCCACGATGATCCCGCGTGCGGCGGTCTCGGCCGGCCGCATCCAGGAGGTCCTGGGCACGAGCTCCTCGGTCGGCGAGTCCGTCCAGCCGCTGCCGATCAAGGCCGCCCGGGCCGGCGTCGAGCTCGTCGACGTCGACTTCCACTACCCGGGCGCCGAGAACGCCGTGCTGCACGACGTCAGCCTCGTCGCCGAGCCCGGCCGCACCACGGCCATCATCGGCTCGACCGGCGCCGGCAAGACGACCCTCATCGGCCTCATCCCGCGCCTGTTCGACGTGTCGTCCGGTCGGGTCAAGGTCGGCGGCGTCGACGTGCGCGACCTCTCCCTCGAGGAGCTGTGGTCGCGCATCGGGCTCGTGCCGCAGAAGCCGTACCTCTTCACCGGCACCGTCGCCTCGAACCTGCGCTACGGCAACCCGGACGCCACCGACGAGGAGCTGTGGGACGCGTTGCGGATCGCGCAGGCCGCCGACTTCGTCGA
>JAEXXY010000235.1 GCA_023451855.1 Actinomycetes bacterium | reverse complement strand
GGCCTGGACGCGTCCCGAGGGCGCCACGCCCGACGACCCGGGCACCCGCCTGGCCGTCTCCACCGAGGACCGCCTCGGGCGCACCCTGCTCGCCACGGGCTTCGGCTACGCACCGGAGAAGCGCGCGCGTCAGGCCGCGGTCCTGACGCGGGTCCTGCCCCAGGTACGCGACATCCGCAGGATCGGCAGCGCTGCCCTCGACCTCGTCCGCGTGGCCGACGGCTCGGTCGACGCGTACGCCGAGTCGGGCCTCAACCCCTGGGACCTCGCCGCCGGGTGGCTCGTCGTCGAGGAGGCCGGCGGTGTCGTCGTCGGTGCCGCGGGCGCGACGGACGCGTCGGACGCGACGGACTCCCCGGGCAAGGAGCTGACCGTCGCGGCCGGGCCGGCCCTCGTCGAGCCGGTCCGGGAGCTGTTCACGAGCTGACCGAGGCCAGCCGACGACGTCCGGCGTCTACCGGCGTCGGGACCGGTCGTGACGGTCCGGACACGACGAACGGGCACCCGGCCGTGCCGGGTGCCCGTTGCTGGTGTCGAGGGCGTCTCGCCTGACGTCTCGACTGACGTGTCGAGCGGCTCAGGCGGCCGCGAACGGCACGAGCTCCGGGACGTGGATGTCGTTGTCCTGGGCGAGCCGGGCGAACGACTCGAGCTCGCCCGTGTGAACGCGCACGCGGTACTCGTCGCCGGCGGCCTGCGCCTCGGCGAGCTCGTCGAGCGTCGCGCTCACGCGCTGGCGGATCTCGTCGACGAACTGGGTCATGGTGCACCTCCGGGCCGGTGGAAGGATGTCGGTCGGGTCCGCAGACCCTACCGCGGCGACGGACCTCCACTGTGCACCGGACCGCGCCGGTCCAGGGCAAAGGAACGGTGAACTGTTGGTCTGCAGAGGGTAGGGACAGGCCCGGCGGAGCCTACGGTGCCGGGTGCCGGGGGCCGGGAGTGTGGCGAGCGTCTCAGGCTGTGAAAGGGCCGACGTGACATCGCCGTGATGTTCAGGCACAATCCGCGCACGCAGAGAGATGTTTCGGGGCGGTAGAACCGGTCCACCGCGCGGGAACAAGCGTGAGCCACCGAGCGTTCTCCGCCACACAGACGCAGGCGCACGAAGAGAAGCGAGATTCCAGATGGCAACCGATTACGACGCGCCACGCAAGACCGACGACGACCTCAGCGAGGACTCGCTCGAGGAGCTCAAGTCGCGACGGGTCGACAAGACCTCGTCGAGCGTGGACGTGGACGAGACCGCGGAGGCGGAGGGCTTCGAGCTGCCCGGCGCCGACCTGTCCGGCGAGGAGCTGTCGGTCCGGGTCCTGCCCAAGCAGGCCGACGAGTTCACCTGTGGCCAGTGCTTCCTGGTCCACCACCGCAGCCAGCTCGCCAAGGAGAGCAACGGCATGATGATCTGCACGGACTGCGCCGCCTGAGCGGTCCGGTCGGAGTCCAACCGCAGGTGCCTGCAGCGCAGGAGCAAGTAGGGTCGGTCCACGTGACCGACCCTTGCGCTGTCCCGGACGCCGCGCCCGCGCTGGCGGTGCTCCGCCTCGACCCCGAGCTCCCGATGCCCGCCTACGCGCACCCGGGCGACGCCGGAGCCGACCTCCGTGCCCGCGCGGACGTCACCATCGCGCCGGGGGAGCGGGTCCTCGTGCCGACCGGGGTGGCCATCGCGCTGCCGCCCGGCCACGCGGGCTTCGTCCACCCGCGCTCGGGCCTCGCAGCCCGGCACGGCATCTCCATCGTCAACGCCCCGGGCACCGTCGACGAGGGGTACCGGGGCGAGATCCTCGTCAACCTCGTCAACCTCGACCCGCGTGAGGCCTTCACGGTGCGCCGCGGCGACCGCATCGCCCAGCTCGTGGTGCAGCGCGTCGAGCGGCCGGTCTTCCTCGAGGTTGACTCGCTCGACGAGACGGTCCGGGGTGACACTGGACATGGATCCACCGGCGGTTTCGGGCCGGGCGACCCCGGACCGGGTCACCGGCGCGACGACGCCGACGCCCCGCCGAGCGGGCGGGACGCCACCACGGCGCACGGGTGATCGGGTACGGTTCGCCGGGCGCCCACTCGGGACCGCCCGACCAGCACGACCCCAGCAGGCCCCAGCTCCACCCCAGCTCGACGCAGCAGTACTCATAAGGACGGAATGACGTGGGACTCTTCAGCCGCGGCAAGTCGCGCAGCAACGACGACGAGGCGTTCGTCGACGACGTCGAGAGCGCCGAGGGCCGCGATGCTCGCGACGCGACCGACGACCTCACCGAAGACGGCCTCGCGCCGGCCTCCACGGGCCCGCTCGACCGTGGGTCGGTCGACGACGACACCGACTACCTCAACCTCGGCTCGATCTGGCTGCGCGGCCAGCAGGACATGGAGCTGCGCCTGGAGGTCAACGAGCAGGAGCAGCAGATCGTCGGCGTCACGGCCGTCATCGGCGACTCGGCCGTCCAGCTGCAGGCCTTCGCGGCCCCGCGCACCGAGGGTGTCTGGGTCGAGATCCGCAACGAGATCGCCAAGAGCATCACCGACGCCGGTGGCACCGCCGAGGTGCAGACCGGTGACTTCGGTGAGGAGCTGCTGACGCGCATGCCGCAGAACGGCCCCGACGGGCGCACCGTGTTCATGCCGGCCCGCTTCGTCGGCGTCGACGGCCCGCGCTGGTTCCTCCGCGCCGTGGTCTCCGGCCGCGCCGCCATCGAGCCGGCGGCCGCCGAGGCCGTCCACGAGGTCATCCGCACCGCGGTGGTCGACCGCGGCGACGAGGCCATGCCACCCCGTGAGCTGCTGCCGCTGCGCCTGCCCGAGGCCCAGCAGGCCGACCAGGCCGCCGACGAGGACCAGCCCGAGGGCGCCCCGAACGTCGAGGACCTGCGCCCGTTCGAGCGCGGCCCCGAGATCACCGAGGTCCGCTGAGGTGTCCGTCGGCGGGGGCACGCTGCGCCGTCTCGCCGACCTCGTGCGCCCGTCGCACGAGCTCGAGGCGGCCGAGCTGCGCCAGGAGTCGACCGACGTGGGCGTCATCCACATCGCCGATGCCAGGCTGCGCAGCCGGGCCACCGTGCGCGGCGAGGTCCGCTCGGTGACGCTGCGCCCCCGCGACGAGACACCGGCCCTCGACGCCGAGCTGTGGGACGGCACCGCGTCCCTGCACCTGGTGTGGCTGGGCCGGCGGCGCATCGCCGGCATCGTGCCCGGCATCAAGATCGAGGCCACCGGCCGCGTCACCCGGCAGCGCTCCGTGACGACGATGTTCAACCCCGCCTACGAGATCATCGGGAAGCCGGGGTCCTCCCATGCCTGACCGCGAGACCGACGGCTCCGAGACGCGGGCCGCCGATGCGCCCAGCGACTCGCCCCGGATGTCGGCCGAGACGCCCTCGGACGGCGTGCAGCGCGGCGAGGCCGACCTCAAGCGCTACGAGACGGTCGAGGAGCTGCTCCGCGACAAGCTGTCCGAGGCGATCGGCGGTTGGCGCGGGGCCGTCGAGTCGGCGGTGCCGACCCTCGCCTTCGCGCTCGTGTGGGCCCGCACCCAGGACCTCCGCACCGCGCTCGTCGTCGCGGGCGCGTGCGTCGGCCTGCTGCTCGTGGTGCGGCTCGTCCAGCGCCAGGACCCACGCTTCATCGCCTACGCCGCGATCGGCGTCGGCATCTCGGCCTTCTTCGCGCTGCGCTCGGGCAAGGCCGAGGACGCCTTCCTGCCGGGGATGCTCCAGAACGCCGGGCTGCTCGTGCTGCTCCTCGTGACGAACCTGACCCGTTGGCCGCTGTTCGGCTTCGTCGTCGGTGTCGCCGAGCCGGAGGCATTCGCCGAGAACCCGACGTGGTGGCGGCGGCACCGGGGGATCGTCACCGTCGCGATGCGCCTCGCGTGGGTGCTCATCGCCCTCAACGTCGTGCGCCTGTCGATCATGGTGCCCCTCTACCTCGCCGAGCAGGTGGCGGCCCTCGGCGTGGCCAAGGTCGTGCTCGGCTGGCCCGCCTACCTGCTCGCCATCACCGCGATGGGCGCGATCCTGCTGCGCGGGCGCACCCCGATCGACCCGAACCGCGTGGCCTGACGCGCGCCCGGGGCTTCGGCCCTCGGGCCGGGTTCGTCTGCGGCCCAGAGCCGCCGGTTCTGCCCTTGCTCAGAGCTCGTCGTCGTCGCCGGTGCGGATGCGGGCCCCGGGGGCGACGAGCTGTTGGAGCTGGACCTCCTGCTCGGTCGTCGTGATGAAGAGCAGCTCGTCGCCGACCTCCATCGCGTCGTCGGGGGTCGGTGCGAGCGGCCGCTCCTCGCGGATGATGGCGACGAGGACGGTCTCGCTCGGCCAGTCGACGTCGCCGACGCGTCGCCCGGCGAAGGGGCTCGCCTCGGGCAGCGTGATCTCGACCATCGACGCGCGCCCCTGCTGGAACTCGAAGATCCGCACGAGGTCGCCGATGCTCACGGCCTCCTCGATGAGGGCCGTCATGAGCCGCGGCGTCGACACGGCGACGTCGACACCCCAGGACTCGTCGAACATCCACTCGTTCTTGGGGTTGTTGACGCGGGCGACCGTGCGCGGCACGCCGAACTCGGTCTTGGCCAGCAGCGACAGCACGAGGTTGGCCTTGTCGTCGCCGGTCGCGGCGACGACGACGTCCGACTCCTCGAGCCTCGCCTCCTCGAGCGCGGCGAGCTCGCAGGCGTCGGCGAGCAGCCACGACGCCTCGGGCACGCGGGAGGCCTGGACGTCGTCGGCGTCCTTGTCGATGAGCAGCACCTGATGGCCGTTGCCGAGCAGCTCGCGGGCGATGGACCGGCCGACGCTTCCGGCTCCGGCGATGACGACGCGCATGGGTTCTCCTGTGCCGCTCAGCCGGCTGCCGGGGGCTGGTCGCAGACGCGCTCGACACGGGCGAGGTCGTCGCGGGGGACGGTGAGGTGCACGAGGTCGCCCTGCTGGACGACCATGTCGGGGCGGGGGAGCGTGCCCTCGCCGAGGCGCGTCACGTAGGCGACGCGGGCCCCGGTCTGCTCCTCGACGTCGAGGAGGCGGCGCCCGATCCAGCTCTCGGCCAGAGGCACCTCGGCGATGACGATCTTGCCGCTCGGGTCGGTCAGCTCGGGCACGGCGCCCTGGGGGAGGAGTCGCTGGATCATCTGGTCGGCGGTCCAGCGCACCGTCGCGACGGTCGGGATGCCGAGCCGCTGGTAGACGGCGGCGCGCTGCGGGTCGTAGATGCGGGCCGCGACGTGCTCGACACCGAAGGTCTCGCGGGCGACGCGCGCCGCGAGGATGTTCGAGTTGTCGCCGCTGCTGACGGCCGCGAAGGCGTACGCCTCGCGGATGCCGGCTGCGACGAGCGTGTCGCGGTCGAAGCCCACACCGGTCACGGTCTGGCCCTCGAAGGACGTGCCGAGCCGGCGGAAGGCCGAGGCGTCGACGTCGATGATCGCGACGTCGTGGCCGCCCCGACCGAGCGTCCGGGCCAGGGTCGACCCGACACGGCCGCAGCCCATGATGACGAAGTGCACGGACGCGACGCTACACCGTGGGATCCCCTCGCACCGTGCAGGTCCGGGCCGGCCATCCGTCGGGTCGAGGGGTGCGTCGAGAGGTACGTCGTGGGGTGCGTCGAGGAGTGGGTGCACGCGTGGGTCGACGGTGGGGTTCGCAGGGTGGACGAGCGGTGTCGGAGTGCAGCGGCACGGGCGTCGCGACGGCATACTCTGTCGACGTGCCCGGAACCGGATCGCTGTTCAAGCGCCTCCTCGTCGGTCGCGCCATGCGCAGCGACAAGCTCGGCGAGACCCTGCTGCCCAAGCGGCTCGCCCTGCCGATCTTCGCGAGCGACGCGCTGTCCTCGGTCGCCTACGCGCCCGACGAGATCCTGCTCATGCTGGGCCTGGCCGGCGGCGCCTTCGTCACGACGCACAGCTGGCAGGTGACGATCGGCGTCGTCCTCGTCATGGTCGTCGTCGTCGCCTCGTACCGGCAGAACGTCCACGCCTACCCCTCCGGCGGTGGCGACTACGAGGTGGCCACGGTCAACCTCGGCCCCAAGGCCGGCCTGACCGTGGCGAGCGCCCTTCTCGTCGACTACGTCCTGACCGTGGCGGTGTCGATCTCCTCGGGCGTGCAGAACGCCGCGACCGTGCTCGGCTTCGTCCGCGGCCACGAGGTCGTCGTCGCGGTGGGGCTCATCGTCTTCCTCACGGCCATGAACCTCCGGGGCGTGCGCGAGTCGGGCAAGGCCTTCGCCATCCCCGTGTACGCCTTCATGATCGCGATCCTCGGGATGGGCCTCTACGGCGTCCTGCAGAAGGTGACCGGCACGCTGCAGCCCGCCGAGAGCGCCGCGCTGACGCTCGTGCCGGAGGGCGGCGAGGAGCTGACCGGCCTCGCCGCGGCCTTCCTGCTGCTGCGCGCCTTCTCCTCGGGCTGTGCGGCGCTCACCGGGGTCGAGGCGATCAGCAACGGCGTCCCCGCGTTCCGCAAGCCGAAGAGCCGCAACGCCGCCTCGACGCTCCTGCTCATGGGCGCCCTGTCGATCACGATGCTCGGCTCGATCATCGCCCTGAGCATGTGGAGCGGCGTCAAGATGGCCGACGACCCGGCCACCCAGCTGCTGCGCGACGGTGCACCGGTCGGTGACGACTACGTGCAGCACACCGTGATCGGCCAGCTCGCCAACTCGGTGTTCGCGAACTTCCCGCTCGGGGTCGTCTTCGTCTCGATCGTCACCGGTCTGATCCTCGTGCTCGCCGCCAACACGGCCTTCAACGGCTTCCCGGTGCTCGCCTCGATCCTGGCCCGCGACGGCTACCTGCCGCGCCAGATGCACACTCGCGGCGACCGGCTCGCGTTCTCCAACGGGATCCTCATGCTGTCGGCGGCGGCGATCGTCCTCGTCATCGTCTTCAAGGCCGAGGTCACGGCGCTCATCCAGCTGTACATCGTCGGCGTCTTCGTGTCGTTCACGACGAGCCAGATCGGCATGGTGCGGCACTGGACGCGTCACCTGCGCCTCGAGCGCGACGCGAAGACGCGGGCCCGGATGATGCGCTCGCGCGTCATCAACGCCGTCGGCGCCGTGATGTCGGCGACCGTCCTCGTCGTCGTGCTCATCACGAAGTTCCAGGCGGGCGCCCGCTACGCCATCATCGCGATGGCGATCCTGTTCTTCGTCATGCTCGGCATCAAGCGGCACTACTCGCGGGTCCGCGACGAGCTGCAGATCGACTGGACCATCGAGCGGCCCATGCTGCCCAGCCACGTGCACGCCATCGTCTGCATCTCCAAGGTGCACAAGCCGACGATGCGCGCCCTCGCCTATGCGCGGGCCAGCCGGCCGACCTACCTCGAGGCGATCACGGTCGACGTCGACCACGACGAGACCCAGGCGCTGCTCGCGGAGTGGGACAAGCACGACATCCCCGTGCCGCTCAAGGTGCTCGCCTCGCCCTACCGGCAGATCACCCGGCCGATCCTCGACTACGTGCGCTCGATCCGCAGCGGCAACCCGCGCGACATCGTGACCGTCTACCTGCCCGAGTACGTGCTCGGCAAGTGGTGGGAGCAGTTGCTGCACAACCAGAGCGCGCTGCGTCTCAAGGGCCGCCTGCTCTTCACCCCGGGCGTCATGGTCGTCAGCGTGCCGTGGCAGCTGCAGTCCTCGCAGGGTGCCGAGCGCGACTGGATCGACGAGCCGCCGGTCGGTGGCTCGGTGCGCGGCGGGGCACTGTGAGCACCCGCCAACCCCGGGAGCGAGCGGCCAAGGGGGAGAGCCTCGTCGGGGCCCGGTGGACGCTCGAGGTGGGCGGCGTCGCCCATGGCGGGCACTGCGTGGCCCGGCACGAGGGACGCGTCGTGTTCGTCCGCCACGCGCTGCCGGGGGAGCGGGTCGTCGCGGTCGTCACCGAGGGCCGCGACGGCGACAGCTTCGTGCGCGCCGACGCCGTGGAGGTGCTCGAGGCCTCCCCGGACCGCGTCGCGCCCCCGTGCCGCTTCGCCGGTCCCGGGCTCTGCGGCGGCTGCGACTTCCAGCACGTGACGCTGGAGGCGCAGCGCCGCCTCAAGGCCGACGTCGTGCGCGAGCAGTTCGCCCGGGTCGCGAAGATGCCCGACGTCGACGTCGAGGTGCGTCCCGTGCCCGGTGACGCCGACGGCCTGCGCTGGCGCACCCGCGTCGAGTTCGCGGTCGACGCCGAGGGGCGGGCGGGCCTGCGGGCCCACCGCTCCCGCGAGGTCGTCCGCATCGACGACTGCCTCATCGCGACCGAGGACGTCATCGCCTCCGGCGTCCTCGACACCGAGTGGGACG
>JAEXXY010000230.1 GCA_023451855.1 Actinomycetes bacterium | reverse complement strand
ACACACGACGTAGGCGCGGGCGACCTGCTCCGGTGACGCGCCGGTCTCCTCGGTGGCCCGGTAGGCGAAGGTGATGCCGCCCCGGTTGACCATCGAGTTCGCGACCGAGTTGGTGATGATCTCGCGACGCAGCGGGTGGGCCGCGATCTGCTCGGCGTACTTGCCGCGCAGCGGCTTCGGGAAGTACTCCGACAGCGTCGTGGCGAACCACGGGTCGTCGGGCAGCGACGTCGCGATGAGCTGGTTCTTCAGGTAGAGCTTCGCATAGGCGACGAGCACCGAGAACTCCGGCGAGGACAGGCCGAGGCCGTCCTTCTGCCGGCGGTTGATCTCGGAGTCGCTCGGCAGGAACTCCAGGTTCCGGTCGAGGTCGCCGTGCTCCTCGAGGAACTGGATGAGCCGCTCGTGCACGACGAGCATCTGGTGCTGCTGGGCGCGGGCGTTGCCGAGCAGGACGTTCTGCTCGTAGTTGTCGCGCAGCACCTGCTGGGCGACCTCGTCGGTCATCGACGCGAGGAGCGTGTTGCGGCGCTTCGTCGTCAGCTCGCCCGTGCGGGTCAGCTCGGTGAGCAGGATCTTGATGTTGACCTCGTGGTCGGAGGTGTCGACCCCGGCGCTGTTGTCGATGGCGTCGGTGTTGACCCGCACCCCGGCCAGGGCCGCCTCGATGCGCCCGAGCTGGCTCAGGCCGAGGTTGCCGCCCTCGCCGACGACCTTGGACCGCAGCTCGGCGCCGTTGACGCGGATGGCGTCGTTGGCGCGGTCGCCGATCTCGGCGTTCGTCTCGGAGGAGGCCTTGACGTACGTGCCGATGCCGCCGTTCCACAGCAGGTCGACCGGCGCGAGCAGGATCGCCTTCATCAGCTCGGCCGGCGTCAGGCTCTTGGTGCCGGCGCGCAGGCCGAGGGCCGCGACCATCTGCGGCGTCACCGCGATCGACTTGGCCGAGCGCGGGAAGACTCCGCCGCCCTTGCTGATGAGCGACTCGTCGTAGTCGGCCCACGAGCTGCCCGGCAGGTCGAACATCCGGCGCCGCTCGGCGAAGGACGTGGCCGCGTCGGGGTCGGGGTCGACGAAGATGTGCCGGTGGTCGAAGGCGGCCACGAGGCGGATGTGCTCGGACAGGAGCATCCCGTTGCCGAAGACGTCGCCGCTCATGTCGCCGACGCCGACGACGGTGAACTCCTCGCTCTGCGTGTCGACGCCGAGCTCGCGGAAGTGCCGCTTGACCGACTCCCAGGCGCCGCGGGCGGTGATGCCCATGCCCTTGTGGTCGTAGCCCGCCGAGCCGCCCGAGGCGAACGCGTCGTCGAGCCAGAACCCGTAGTCGGCCGAGATGCCGTTGGCGATGTCGGAGAACTTGGCCGTGCCCTTGTCGGCCGCGACGACGAGGTAGGTGTCGTCCTCGTCGTGGCGCACGACCCGGTTCGGCGGCACGACCTCGCCCGACACGAGGTTGTCGGTGACGTCGAGCAGGCCGGAGATGAACAGCTTGTAGGACGCGATGCCCTCGTCCATCCACGCGGCGCGGTCGACGGCGGGGTCGGGAAGCTGCTTGGCGTAGAAGCCGCCCTTGGAGCCGGTCGGCACGATGACGGCGTTCTTGACCATCTGCGCCTTGACGAGGCCGAGCACCTCGGTGCGGAAGTCCTCCCGGCGGTCCGACCAGCGCAGTCCGCCACGGGCGACCTTGCCGAAGCGCAGGTGCACGCCCTCGACGCGCGGGCTGTAGACCCACACCTCGAACATCGGCCGCGGCGCCGGCAGGTCGGGGACCTTCTTCGGGTTGAGCTTGAGCGAGACGTAGGACTTGTCGTGGCCGTGCTCGTCGGGCTGGTAGAAGTTCGTGCGCAGGCTGGCGAGGATGACACCGAGCAGCGCCCGGACGATGCGGTCGTGGTCGAGGCTCGCGACGTCGTCGAGGGCCTCCTTGACGTGCGTGACGATCGCCTTCTGCCGCGCCGATCGCTTGTCGCGGCCGGCGTCGGTGTCGGGGAAGGCGTCGGGGTCGAACCGTGCCTCGAACAGCTCGACGAGGCTGCGGGCCAGGCCGGTGTGCGCGACGAGGGCCGACTCGACGTAGTCCTGCGAGAACGTCGACCCGGTCTGGCGCAGGTACTTGGCGACGGTGCGCAGGATGACGACCTGGCGCCACGTCAGCCCGGCGCCGAGGACGAGTGCGTTGAAGCCGTCGGACTCCGCGCGTCCGTCCCAGACCGCGCGGAAGGCGTCCTCGAAGCGGCGACGCACGTCGTCGGCGCCGGCCCCGGTGCCCGCGCCGGCCCACAGGTCGGCGTCGGCGCGCAGCCCGAAGTCGTAGATGCGCAGGGTGCGCCCGTCGGCGCCCCGCAGCTCGTACGGGCGCTCGTCGCCGACCTCGACGCCGAGGTGGGTGAACAGCGGCAGGACCTGCGTCAGCGACAGCTCGGCGCGGCGGTAGAGCTTGAACCGCCGCTCCTGGGCCGAGTCGCTCGCGGTGTCCTCGTAGAGGTGCAGCGCGGTGGTGAGGTCGCCGTCGCCGAGCGCCTCGATGCGGTCGAGGTCCTCGACCGCGGTCGAGACGTCGAAGTCCTCCTTGTACGCCTCCGGCAGGGCCTTGGCATAGGCGGCCATGGCCCGCGCGGCACCGTCGGTGCCACGCGCGTTCGCGAGTGCCTCGGCGAGGTCCTCGTCCCACGTGCGGGTGGCGTCGATGACGCGCTGCTCCAGCGCCGCCTCGTCGATGTCGGGGATGTCGACGCCGGCCGGCATCCGGACGACGAAGTGCAGGCGCGCGAGGACCGACTCGCTGACGCGCGTCGTGTTGTCGATGTTCTCGCCGCCGAAGGCCTCGAGCAGGAGAGCCTCGATGCGCAGGCGGACCGTCGTGTTGTACCGGTCGCGAGGCAGGTAGACGAGGCAGGAGACGAAGCGGCCGAACTCGTCGCGGCGCAGGAACAGCTTGGTCTTGCGACGCTCCTGCAGGTGCAGGACGCTCGTGGCGATGTCGGCCAGCTGCGCGGCGCTCGTCTGGAAGAGCTCGTCGCGCGGGTAGGTCTCCAGGATCTGGAGGATGTCCTTGCCCGAGTGGCTGTCGGCCGACAGCCCGGTGATGCGCAGGACCTCCTGGGCGCGCACGTCCACGAGCGGGATGTCGTGGATCGTGTCGTTGTAGGCGGCCGACGCGTAGAGGCCGAGGAAGCGCTGCTCCCCCACGCACTCGCCGCGCGCGTCGAACTTCTTGATCGAGATGTAGTCGAGGTAGACGTCGCGGTGCACCGTGGCGCGCGAGTTGGCCTTGGTGATGATGAGGATCGTCGAGTCGCGGGCTGCGCGGCTCGCGGCAGGTGTCAGGACCAGCCCGCTGCCGGCGCGGGGGCGGTCGTAGCGCAGCAGGCCCAGGCCCGTGCCGGGCACCTGTCGGGAGATGTCCTTGCCGTCCTCGTGGCTCAGCGAGTACTCGCGGTAGCCGAGGAAGGTGAAGTTGTTGTGGGCGAGCCACTCGAGGAACCTGGCCGCCTCACGGGCCTGGTGCGGGTCGGTACCGGGCGGCGTCGCGGACCGCAGCTCGCTGGCGATCGTCAGCGCGTGCGCCCGCATCTTGGGCCAGTCCTCGACGGAGTCGCGGACGTTCTCGAGGACGTGGCGCAGCCGGTTCTCGACGTCGGGCAGGGCGTCGTCGGGCAGCCGGTCGATCTCCAGGTGCATCCACGACTCGCGCACCAGGCCGACGCCGCCGCTCGGCACCGTGGTGCTGCCGTCGGTGACGACGTTCTGCAGCTCGCCGGTGATGCTGCGCGACACCGTCATCTGCGGGTGGACGATGAGGTGGACGCCGCGGTCGAAGCCGCCGAGCGTGGCGACGACGGAGTCGACGAGGAACGGCATGTCGTCGACGACGATCTGCACGACCGTGTGGGTCGTCGACCAGCCCTCGTCCTCGGGCGTCGGGTTGAAGGCCCGGACGTTGAAGGTGCCGACCGGCCGCTCCGTGGCGAAGGCCCGGTGCTCCTGGGCGATGGTGGCCAGCTCGCGGGCCGGTCGCGCGAGGAGGTCCTCGGTGGCGACGAGCCGGTAGTACGCGAGCAGGAACTCCACGAGCTCGCTCGTGCGGTCTGCGGCGCCCCGGCCCCTCCTCGGGGCCGGCGCTGCGACGGCCGCTGCCGCGGCCTTCAGGACGTCGATTCGAGTCTGTTCGAGTGACGCGGACATGCGCTGTTCGGATTCCTCACCGTGGGCCTCGTGCACGGCACGCCGTTGTGCCGGCATCTCACCATGTGAGCCTATCCCCGTCGAGCAGCGGCATCGAACCACCCCCGCC
>JAEXXY010000195.1 GCA_023451855.1 Actinomycetes bacterium | reverse complement strand
GTCGGGCACCGCGCCACCGTCGTCGACGCGGGTCACGCCTGCGACCTGCGACGCGTCTGGGCCGACCTGGCCGCACGCGGCATCGGCCGGCTCATGGTCGAGGGCGGCGGCACGGTGCACACGCAGGTGCTCGCCGCCGACCTCGCCGACGAGCTGCAGCTCGTTGTCGCGCCGTTCTTCGTCGGCAGCTCGCGCGCCACCCGGTTCGTCGGCGACGCCGCGTTCCCGTTCAACGAGCAGCGACGCGCCCGGCTGGCCGAGGTGCGCCAGATCGGCGACGTCGTCCTGTTGCGCTACGCCCTCTCGTCCCGCTTCGAAGAGGCCGCCGACGGTTCGGACCACGGAACGAGGGGAAACGCATGACACAACCCATGACTCGCTCAGACCGCTCCGCCGGGGCCACACCCACCGGCGCGGTCACGCCGATCCGACCCGCCGTGGATGCGCCGCCACCGGCGACGGTCCGCGCCGCGGTCCGGGTGCCGATCGCGCTGGCCGACGGGTTCGAGACCACCGCGCTGGCGCACTCGTTCACCGGTCTCGTCGACGGTCTCGAGCACATCGCCCTCGGCCTCGGCGACCGCGCCGACCCCGCCCGCTCCTCACGGCGCACGCATGCCCCCGAGGCGCCGCCGCTCGTCCGGCTGCACAGCGAGTGCCTGACCGGCGACGTCTTCGGCAGCCAGCGCTGCGACTGCGGTCCGCAGCTGCACGAGGCCGTCCGCCGGCTCACCGCCACCGGCGGCTACCTGCTCTACCTGCGCCAGGAGGGCCGCGGCATCGGCCTCTACCCCAAGCTCGACGCGTACGTCCTGCAGGACTCCGGCCTCGACACCTACCAGGCCAACGTCGCGCTCGGCTTCGGGCCGGACGAGCGCGACTACACCGTCGCCGCGCAGATGCTCCTCGCGCTCGACCTGCCACGCGTCCAGGTGCTGACGAACAACCCCGACAAGCCCGCCCAGCTCGAGCGCCTCGGCATCGAGGTGACCCGGCAGGTGCCGACCGGCGTCCACGTGTCGCCCGCGAACGCGCAGTACCTGTCGACGAAGGCCACCCGCGGCGCCCACACGCTCGACCTCCCCGGCCCGACGCCCTGACGCCCTGACGCCCTAGCCCCGGTTCGATGTATCAGCGCGTGCCCGGGGCCGCGCTGATACATCGAACCGAAGGACGCGTCAGCCGACCCGACGCGTCAGCCGACGGTGACGCTCGGTGGGGCGGTGGCCCTGCGGCCCCGACCGACCAGGGCCAGGGCTGCGGTGCCGAGACCCCACGCGGTGCCGGGCCAGGTCCACGGGCGCCCCGCGTTGCCCACCAGCAGGGCGACGCCCACCATCTGCACGATGACGAAGATGCGCCGGAAGTACAGGTGCCGGCGGCGCAGCGCCACGGCCAGGGCGAAGAAGCCCGCTGCGAGCGCCAGGCCCAGGACGGCGATGACGAGCAGCATGACGTAGACCGCGCCGGCCCAAGGACCGGTCGACGGGTGCCGTTTCTCGAGCAGGTAGCCCCACGCGGCGTACCCGACGAGCGCCAGGCCGGCGAGCCCCTGCAGAGCGGCCGCCGCCACGACCACCCGGGCGAGCACCCGTTCCGACCGTGACGGCTCGAGGTCCGCCTGCTCGTCCGCGGCGACGCCAGCGCCGCCACCGAAGCCACCGACGTCCCCGACGCGTCCGGCAGCTCCCACCGGTCCGGAACGCTCCACGCCCTCGTCGTGCCCATCCCCGGGGACGGGCACGGCGCGTCGGTGAGAGCGCACTCCGACCAGCGCCACCGCCGCGCTGGTGAACGGGATGGCGAGCACGAGGAGCATCGTCGGGCTCCGCAGACCGGGCGCCGCGAGCGCCAGGCAGCCGGTCATGACGGTGGCCGGCACCACCCACCGCGCCCACGGCCGCTCCCACGGCAGCGCCGCCGCCACGAGCAGGTAGGCGTAGGGCACGAGGAACAGGGCCATGAGGCCGAGGCCGCCGGAGACGGCACCGACGGCGGCGGCCACGGCGAGGACCGGGCCGACGAGCAGGAGCACGGCCTGCCGGGGCCGTGGACGCCACATCGCCGCGGTCATGATCGCGGCGACTGCGAAGGTGATGGCGGCGCAGAGCCGGGCGTCACCCATCCGTTCCCCCTGTGAGTGGTCGGTCCACGCCCGTGCGCGGTGAGGTCACTCTGGCGCAGTCGGGCGCCGTGCGGGTGAGTCGGCGTGCTCAGTCGCCGGCGATGCCGGTGCGCTCGACGCCCTCGACGATCCAGCGCTGGAGGAACAGGAACATCAGCAGCAGCGGCAGGATCGCGACGAGCGCCGCCATGAACAGCTGGCTCACCTGCACCGACTGCGCCGTGAGGAACGTCGACAGGGCGATCTGCACCGTCCACGACTCCTGGTCGCGGCCGATGACCAGGGGCCACAGGAACGCGTTCCACGAGCCGATGAAGGTGATGGTGCCGATGGCGGCGACGAAACCCATCGAGTTCGGCACGACGATGCGCCAGAAGGTCCCCCAGTACGAGAGCCCGTCGATGAACGCGGCCTCCTCGATCTCCTTGGGGAAGCCCAGGAAGAACTGCCGGAACAGGAACGTCGCGAGCGCCTGGAACAGCCCCGGGATGATGAGGCCGCGCAGCGTCGAGATCCACCCGAGGGTCGACACGAGCACGAAGCTCGGCACGAAGGTGACGGCCGCGGGGATCAGCAGGGTCGCGGTGATCGCGTAGAAGACGGCGTTCGACCAGCGGTACGGGATGCGGGCGAGGCCGTAGCCGGCCAGGCCCGACACGACGAGGACGCCGATCGTCTGGGTCACGGCGATGAGCCCGGAGTTGAGCAGCGAGCGGGCCATCGGGATCGCCGGGTTGGCGAACAGCTCGGTGAGGTTGGCGGTGTTCCACGTCGGCGGCAGCCAGTGGAAGTCGGGCGAGGAGAGGTCCTGCTCGCGCATGAACGCGCCGCGGACCACGAGGTAGAACGGCACGAGGAACAGCAGCGCCGCCACGACGAGGGCGCTGTACCGGGCCCACCCGGCGGAGCGGGACTGACGCTTGCTGCGGACGATGGCCATCAGGCGTCCCTCTCCCCGATGCGCAGCAGCCGGCCCTGCACGACGGCGACGATCGCGATGATGAGCGTCAGGATGACGGCGCCGGCTGAGCCGTGGCCGAAGTCCTGACCGGAGCCGAGGGCCGTGTAGTAGAGGTACACGAGCGGCGGCCGGGCGTAGGGCGGGTAGGTGCCGAACGTCGACAGGATGTTGTAGAACTCGTCGAAGGCCTGGAACGCGTTGACGAGCAGGAGCAGCAGCACCGCCGTCGACGTCGCCCGCAGCTGCGGCAGCGTGATGTGCCGGAACACCTTCCAGCCCTCGGCGCCGTCGATCGCGGCCGCCTCGTAGAGCGTCGGGCTGATCCGCTGGATGCCGGCGAGGAACAGGATCATGTAGAAGCC
Source organism: Actinomycetes bacterium (assembly GCA_023451855.1). Lineage (GTDB taxonomy): Bacteria > Actinomycetota > Actinomycetes > Actinomycetales > Dermatophilaceae > Monashia. Next base: position 1,914 of record JAEXXY010000195.1, on the reverse strand, counting down.
GATCTGCAGCCAGAGCCGGGCCGTGACGATGACGAGCCAGTACCAGGGCGGGTCGGCGAGGCTGAGCCACGGGATCGAGTCGATGCCGAACCAGCCGAGCACGGCGTTGGCCAGCCCCGAGCGGATGCCGCTGAAGATCGACATCTTCCACACGAGCGCCGCGACGACGTACGAGCAGGCCGTCGGCAGGAAGAACACCGAGCGGAAGAACGCCTGCATGAACCGCGTCCGCGCCACGAGCAGCGCCGCCCCGAGGGACAGCGCGAACGTCGTCGGCACGATGAAGATCGCGAAGAAGACGAAGGTGAGCAGGCTGCTGCGGAACGCCGGGTCGCGCAGCATGTCGAGGTAGTTGCCCACGCCGACGAACTGCGTCGGGGTCACCGTGTTGTACGAGTCGAAGAACGACAGGTAGATCGACCACGCGATCGGCACGTAGACGAAGACGACGAGCCCGGCGACGAACGGCCCGACGAACAGCCAGAACCACACGTTGCGGTTCTGGTAGCCCCGCAGCCGCCGGGCCAGCGGAGGGTGGGGCGGACGCGTCGACGCGGTGGGCGACGCGTCCACCCGGGTGGTCGCGGGCGCGCTCAGGCGAGCACCCTCTTGAGCTCGGGCTCGGCGACGGCCTTGACCTTGGCGATCTCCTCGGCCGGGTCGGCGCCCTCCTTGACGATGCGGTTCATCGCGTCGCCGAAGGCCGTGGCGCACTTGGGCGTCCACAGCAGCGGGCTCTGCGCGTGACCGACGTCGGTGGCGAGCTTGGCGGCCTCGGCGGCCTGCCCCTCCTTGAGGGTCGAGGCCTGGCCGATGAGGCTGGTGCGCGAGGGGATGTGGAAGCCGTACGAGGTGGCGAAGTCGAGCTGGTAGGGGGTCTGGTCGACCCACAGCCACTTGGCGTACTTCTTCGACGCCTCGACGTCCTTGGCCTTGGCGCTGACGCACGAGCCGTAGGCGCCCACCGGCACCGACGCCTTGCCGCTGTCGTCGAGGGCCGGCCAGGCCATGACGCCGAAGTCGTCGCCGAGGCCCTTCTTGATGTCGGGGAAGGTCCACAGGCCGGTGAACTGCATCGCGGTGAGACCGGACGTCAGGGCCGACGCGTCGAACCAGTCCTTCGGGGCGCCGAGCAGCAGCACCTTGGCGTCCCACATCTCGCGCAGCTTGCCCAGGGCGGTGGCGGCGCGGGGGTCGTCGAAGCCGAACTCGTCGTTCTCGGTGAGGTAGTCGAGGCCGGCCGACCACAGCATCGGGCCGCCCATGAGGCCGGCGCCGCCGTCGTTGCCGAGGAAGAGGCCCTTGACGTTGCCCTGGGTCAGCTTCTTGGCCGCGGCGATGAGCTCGTCGATGGTCTGCGGCGGCTGGATGCCGGCCTTGTCGAGCAGCGACTTGCGGTAGACGAGCAGCTGCATGTCGACGACCTGCGGGATGGCCCAGACCTTGTCCTGGTAGGTCATCCGCTTGAGGATGCCGGGGTTGAAGTCGCTCCTGGCGTCGCCGAGCAGGTCGGTGAGGTCGACGACCTGGTTGCCCTTGATCATGTCGATGGTCGGGCCGTTGCCGTACTCGAAGACGTCCGGGCCGGCGTCGGTCAGCAGCGATGCCGCGGTGGACTGGTCGTAGTCGCCGGGCTTCCAGCTGACCTTGACCGTGGCGTCCTTGTAGGCGGCGGCGTACTTCTCGACGGCCTGCTGGGTGCCGGCCTCGCCGTACTGGTGGTACCACTGCTGGATCGTCGCGCCGCCGCCTCCGCCCCCGGTGGCCCCGCCTGACGCCGCCGGCTCGCGGCCGGTGTTGCTGCCGCACGCGGCGAGGGCGCCGGTGACGACCGCCGCCCCGCCGAGGCCGAGGAGGCGCCGGCGGCTGAACGCGCCGGAGAGCTGGGTGAGCTGGGTCTGCTGGTCCGTCATT